>CAMVDI010000023.1 GCA_947166205.1 uncultured Clostridia bacterium | reverse complement strand
TATGGAAGTGGATCTTGATCAGCTCTTCATCCCCCACCGCCAGCAGGCAGTCGCCCTTGAAATGCTCCGTAATGTAATCGTTGATCTCGTCCTCGTCCAGATCCGTCCCTTCAATCAGAAGCTGGGTGTCAAATTTATATTCCAGCATGTCAAAAACCTCCTTTTCTTTCTTCCTTCCGCGGCGCAGAAAGACGGTGTGAATATACCTTTTCCGCCCTGAAATGTCAAGGGCAGGCAGGCTTTCGGGCCCCTTCCCGGGGCGGCGGAGCCCCTTTCCTTCCGGGCCCTCCCGGGGCGCCGCCGTTCAGTCCCCTCCGGCCTATTTCGCCTCGTACCAGTTTTTCCCCTGATGCACCTCCGCCACCAGGGGCACTTTCAGCGTGATGACCTGCTCCATCGCCGTCCGCAGCAGCCCTGCCGCCTGCTCCGCCTCCTCCGGCGGGCATTCCAGCAGCAGCTCGTCATGAACCTGCAGGATCAGCCGGCTTCTGAGCCCCTCCCGGCGCAGCGCCTCATCGACCCGGACCATGGCCAGCTTGATAATGTCCGCGGCGGTACCCTGGATGGGAGTGTTCATGGCCGCCCGCTTTCCGAATTCCCGCACCATGGCCTTCGGGCTCTGCAGCTCCGGCAGGTATCTGCGCCTGCCCAGCAGGGTCTCCGCGTAACCCTTCCGCGCCCCCTCGGAGGCGGATTCCTCCATGAAGCGCTTCACCCCGGGATATTTCCGGAAATAGGTTTTGATAAACTGCTCCGCCTCCGCCCGGCTGACGCCGGTATTCCGGCTCAGGCCGAACCCGCTGATGCCGTAGATCAGCCCGAAGTTGACCGCCTTTGCCCGGCTCCGCAGCTGGGCCGTCACCTGCTCCGGCGGAACCTCAAAGATTTCGCTGGCCGTTCTCGCGTGGATATCCTCCCCCTTCCGGAAGGCCTCCACCAGCGTGGCGTCCCCGGAGAAGTGCGCCATCAGCCGCAGCTCAATCTGGCTGTAGTCCGCGTCCAGCAGCACCCATCCGTCCCGGGGGATGAAAACCTTCCGCAGCTCCCGGCCTTCCTCCGTCCGCACCGGAATATTCTGCAGGTTCGGCTCCGAGGAGGAGAGCCGCCCGGTGGCCGTCGCCGTCTGATCAAAGGTGGAGTGCACCCTGCCCTCGGTATCCACCAGGGGAAGCATGCCTTCCACATAGGTTCCGTTCAGCTTGTTCAGCCTGCGGTATCTGAGCAGGGGCTCGATCACCTCCGGCGCTTCCCAGCGCAGCCCCTCCAGCACTTCCACCGCCGTGGAATAGCCCTTGCTGGTCTTCTTTCCGTGGGGCAGCTTCAGCTTTCCGAACAGCACCTCCCCCAGCTGCTGGGTGCTGTTCAGGTTGAATTCGCCCTGTCCGCACGCGTCCAGCACTTCCTTCCTGCGCTGGGCGATCTCCCGGGTGTATTCCTTTCCCAGTTCCCGCAGATACGTCTGATCCACGCGGAAACCCACCTGTTCCATCCGGAACAGCGTATGGCTCAGGGGCATTTCCACCTGGCGCATCAGTTTCTCCATGCCCTCCGCCCGGATTCTCTCCCGCTGCCAGACCCAGAGGGAGCACAGCGCCGCCGCGTCCTCCTCCCAGCCCGGGCAAAGCGCCTTCAGCCGGTAGCTCTTTTCCTGGGGATTCAGCAGATACGCCCCCAGCATCGTATCCCACTCAAAGCTCTCCGGCAGGGGAAGCTTCATCCCGGAAAGCCCGTGGAGCATCTTTTTTCCGTCATGCACCACGAAGCCGCCCTTTGCCATCTCCGGCACCAGCGCGGCCATCACCTGCGCCGGCTCCAGGCCGGGGGTCAGCAGATCCCCGCCCAGTACAATCCGCGCCCGGGCTCCCTTCTCCGAGGCCAGCGTCGCGGTGCTTTCGCCCGTGAAAAGGCAGATCTTCTCCCCGCCGTTTTCCCGGATCCAGCTTTCCAGCCCGGGAAGGTCCGCAATCTCCTGCCAGTCTCCGAAGGACAGCATCTCCGGTTCCGTCCTCCCGGCCGCCTCCGGGCCTGGCGCGTCCACCTCCGGCCGGGATGACTTCCCCCCTCCGGCCGTCTCCGGGGCCGAAGGCTGATCCTCCCCGGAGATTCTCCGGATCAGGGAGAACAGCTTCAGCTTTTTCAGGGCGGGAATCCCCTGCCTGAAATCCGGAACCCCGCATTTTTCCAGCGAGAAGGAGACCGGCGCGTCCCTGCGGATGGTGGCCAGCTCCTTGCAGAAGCGGGCCTGATCCGCCCAGGTGACCAGCTTTTCCCCCAGCTTGCCCCTGATCTCATTCCCGTGATCCAGGATATTTTCCAGCGTCCCGTATTCCTGCAGCAGCTTCACCGCCGTCTTGTCCCCCACGCCGGGCACCCCGGGAATATGGTCGCTGCTGTCTCCCGCCAGCCCCTTCCAGTCCGTCACCTGCTGCGGGGTAAACCCGTATTCCTCATAGACCTTCTCCGGCGTGAAGCGGATGGTCTCGCTGATGCCCTTCCGGGTAAACATCAGCTCCGTCCCTCCGCCCACCAGCTGCAGCGCGTCCCGGTCCCCCGTCAGCAGCAGCGGCGCGGCCCCCTGTTCCGCGCCCCGCAGGCTCAGGGTTCCCAGCAGGTCGTCCGCCTCCCATCCCTGCAGCGAAAACCGCTGGATTCCCAGCTCATCCAGCAGCGGACGGATCGTCTCCATCTGCTGAATCAGCTCCGGCGGGGTGGCCGTCCTTCCCGCCTTGTATTCCGGATAGATCGTATGCCGGAAGGTGGGTCCGTGCTCATCGAAGCAGACCGCCAGATACTGGACATTCTCCTCCCGGATCACCTTGAGCAGCATGTTCAGAAATCCGTAAACCGCGTTGGTATAAACGCCGTCCGCATCCATCAGCGGAAGCGCGTGAAAAGCCCTGTGGATCAGGCTGTTTCCGTCCACGATCAGAAAGATGTCCTTCATTTTCCCGTACCTTTCGTTTTTTCTTCTTCCCCGGCCCCTCCGGCAGGCGCGGAACTGCCCGGATTCATTCTTTTCTTTCATTATATTGATTTTTCTTTTTCTGTCCATTCTTTTCAAAGCGCCGGATTCATGATATACTCTCTTCATTCGTTCTGAGAAGGAGAGAAGCTTCCATGTCCTATTCCGTGGGCGCTGTTTCCCTGGGCTGCAATAAAAACCGTGTGGATACGGAAACAGCCCTCGGGCTGCTGAAGGACCGGGGATTCCGGATCGTTTCCGATCCTTCCCGGGCCGACATTCTGATCGTCAACACCTGCGGCTTTATCGATCCCGCCAAGGAAGAATCCATCAACACGATTCTGGAGATGGCCGAATACAAAAAGACGGGCCGGTGCAGGCTGCTGGCGGTGACGGGCTGCCTGTCCCAGCGCTATGAGAAGGATCTGCTGAAAGAGATCCCGGAGATCGATCTTCTGCTTGGCGTCAATCAGTATCAGACCCTTCCTGACCGGATCACGGAGGCCCTTTCCGGTTCCCGTCCCCACGCCTGTCAGGATGATTATTCCTACTTTGAGCACAGCCGGGTGCTGACCACCCCCTTCTATTCCGCCTATCTGCGGATCGGCGAAGGCTGTTCCAACCGGTGCACCTTCTGTGCGATCCCCATGATCCGCGGTCCCTACCGCAGCCGCCCGGAAGATTCCATTCTCCGGGAAGCCGAATCCCTCACCGCCCGCGGCGTCCGGGAGCTGATTCTCGTGGCCCAGGATACCACCCGCTGGGGGACGGATCAGGGGGGGCATTCCCGCCTTCCCTCCCTCATGGAAAAGATCAGCGGAATTCCCGGGGCGGACTGGATCCGCGTCCTGTACTGCTATCCCGACGAGACCACGGAGGAGCTGCTGGATCTTCTGGCGGAAAAGCCGAACATCTGCCCCTACCTTGACATCCCGATCCAGCATATCAATTCCGATATCCTGCGGCGGATGCACCGCCTGGGCTCCAGAGAGGACATCATCCGCTGCGTCCGCGGCGCGAAGGATCGGGGACTGACTCTGCGGACCACGGTGATGACCGGTTTTCCCGGAGAGACGGAGGATCAGTTCGCCGAACTGATGGATTTCATCCGGGAAGCGGAGTTTGACCGGCTCGGCGCCTTCGCCTATTCGCCGGAGGAGGGCACCCCCGCCGCCCGGCTGCCGGATCAGATTCCCGATGAAGTCAAGCAGGAGCGGCTTTCCCGCCTGATGTCCCTGCAAAGCGGCATTTCCCTCCGGAAGAATCAGGCCCGGATCGGGCGGACGGAGCGGGTTCTTGTCACCGACCTGAACGCGGAAGGCATGGCCCTGGGCCGCAGCATGCACGAGGTTCCGGAAACGGACGGGGAGATTGTTTTCTCCTGCGGGGACCGGAAACCGGAAATCGGCTCCTTCGCGCAGGTTCGTATCACCCGGGCTGAAACCTATGATCTGATGGGAGAGATGGTATGAACTGGCCGAACAGACTCAGCATTTTCCGGATTCTGTGCATTCCCTTCATCGTGGTTTTTCTGTCCCTTTCAGCATCCTGGTGCCGCTGGGCCGCCCTGGCCGTTTTTGCCCTGGGTTCCTTCTCCGATTTTCTCGACGGCCATCTCGCCCGGAAAAACGGATGGGTCACCACCTTCGGGAAGTTCATTGACCCGGTAGCGGACAAGCTGCTGGTCCTCTCCACCCTGGTCATGCTCGTTTCCCTGAATCTGATCCCCGCCTGGATGGTCATCCTGATTCTGGCCCGGGAGCTGAGCGTGGACGGGCTTCGCATGATCGCCGTATCCCAGGGAAAGGTGATTGCCGCCGGTCCCCTCGGAAAGATCAAGACCACCAGCCAGATGATCCTGATTCTGGTGCTGCTCGCCTTCCCGCGGTTCGTCTTCTCCTTCCCGGCCGGCATCGCGCTCGGCGCGTGGGTCTGCGCCATAACGCTCTGGAGCGGCATCGATTATTTTGTCCGGAACCGGGATGTATTCTGAGTTTTCCACAGAATTTTTTGTTCACACCCTGTTAATTCAGTGGATTCAGGGGAAAACTTATGAATTTTTCTTCATATTGTTCTGTCTTTTGTCTCATTTGAGATTTTCGCGGAGGCGCCGCTCCGGGTTCTGAGGCTCCGCCCTGGGACTTATCCCAAGGGGTGTGGATAAAAAGGGGGTTTATCCACAGAGTTATCCTCCCCCGAAACCCTTGATTCCTATGGGCGCATCCGGGTTTTCCACTGTTTCCACACCCCCTACTACGACGACTACTATATACATATATATTATTATTGTATGCGGTTCTGAGGCAGGCCGCACGCGGAAAGGATGATCGGCGGATATGAAAATTCAAATGAACAATCAGGATTTGCTGGAGGGTCTGAATATCGTCACCCGGGCGCTGAGTGCCCGGCCTTCCAAGCAGATCCTGGAAGGGGTTCTTTTGTCGGCGGAGGATGGCAGGATCAATCTGACCTGTTCCGACGGAGCGCTTTCCATCGAGTACACCAATGTGGCGGACGTTCAGGAGGAAGGACAGATTGTGCTTCCCGGCCGGATTTTCACCGAGATAATCCGGAAAATGCCCGGCGGCCTGATCGATATTACCTGCCAGAACGGGCGGACCGCGTCCATCCGCTGTCAGAAGACGAGGAGCAACCTGTCGGTCATGAGCGCGGCGGAGTATCCGGAGATCGCCCAGATGAAGGCGGGACATTTTCTGAAGTTTCCCCAGAACCGGCTCAGGGAAATGATCTCCCATGTGATGTTCGCCATCGCCACGGATGAATCCCGTCAGATTCTGACCGGGTGCCTGCTGGAGGTGAGCCGCAGCGAAGCCAGGATGGTGGCCCTGGACGGATTCCGCCTGGCCATGCAGAAGCTCTTCCAGCCCTTTGATCTTCCTGCGGACCAGGAGGTGGTGAAGGCGATCATTCCCGGAAAGGTCATCAACGAGCTGAGCCGCATTCTTCCGGATGACGACGCCTTCTGCAATCTTCTCTTCGATCAGGGGCGGATGCAGTGCACTTTCGGCAATATCCGGCTGAGCTCCGTGCTGCTGGCCGGGGAATATATCGATTACCGCAGAATCATTCCCACCTCCTTCAAATCCCAGGCCAAGGCGAACCGGGCGGTGGTGTCCGAGGCCATCGAGCGGGCCAGCCTCCTGGCCCGTGAGGGGAAGAACAATCTGATCAAAATGAGCTTCCGCTCCGGTTCTCTCCGCATCTCCTCCAACGCAGAGATGGGCGATCTGGAAGAGGAGATGGAGCTGGATCTGATCGGGGACGACATCGATATCGCCTTCAACTCCAAGTATATCGTCGATGTGATCCGGAATGTGGAGGATGAGTTTCTGTATATGAGCTTCAACTCCAACGTGAGCCCTTGCGTCGTGATGCCGCCCTCCGGCGAACAGTATCTGTACCTGATTCTTCCGGTTCGGGTTTATCAGTAATTCATCCTGAATCCGATGAACAGCGCGTCTGATTTTCGGCCGCGCTGTTTTCTCTTGAGGTGTCTTCATGATCATCAGTCAGCTGGAGCTTAACCATTTCCGCAATTACGACAAGGTTGTCCTCAATCCCCATGAAGGCGTGAATATCTTCTTCGGGCAGAACGGATCCGGGAAAACGAATCTCCTGGAGGCGATCCATTATTGTTCCCTCGGCCGGAGCCACCGGATGAATCAGGATATCAACGCGGTTCAGGCGGGGCAGCCGGCTGCTTCCTGCAGGCTCCGGATTCAGGGAAAATGGAGCCGGAACGATCTGGAGATTCAGCTTCACCCCCGGGAGGATACGGTCAAGACGGTCTGGATTGACCGGAAGCGCATCGGAAAGCTTTCCGAGATGATGGGGGTTCTGCGCTGCGTGATTTTCAGCCCGGAGGATCTGGGCCTGATCAAGGACGGTCCTTCCGTCCGCCGGAAATACCTGGATATGATGATCTGCCAGGTGAGCCGGTCCTATTTTATCGCCCTGCAGCAGTACCGGATCGCCCTGAACCAGCGGAACGCGATTCTTCGCCAGGCGAAGATCGGGGACGGACGCGTCGATCCCATGATTGAGGATTTTGAGTATACCCTTTCGGAGCAGGCCCGGCTTATCTGCAGGGAGCGGGTCCGGTTCACGGGACTCCTTTCCGAAGCGGGGCGGAATATCTATATCCGGATCAGCGGGCGTCCCGGGGAGGATTTTCAGATCCGGTATCTCCCCTCCGTTCTCTGGGAGGCCGATGCGGGCTTTTCCATGGGCGCGGCCCTGAAGGAGAACCGGGAGAATGACCTCCGCCAGGGCTATACCTCCATCGGCCCTCACCGGGATGACCTGGATCTGACCCTGAACCAGAAAAACATGAAGCTCTACGCTTCCCAGGGCCAGATGCGGACGGCAGCGCTGAGCCTGAAGCTGGCGCAGCTGCAGATGATTCAGAAGCTGACGGAGGATCAGCCGGTGCTTCTGCTGGACGATGTGATGAGCGAACTGGATCTGAACCGGCGCATGAATCTGCTGGAGCTGATCGACGGAACCCAGACCTTCATCACCTGTTCCGACGAAGGGGATCTGGCTTCCTGGCAGATGAATCGGACGTACCGGGTCTTCCCGGAGGACGGGCTGGCCCGGATCGAAATGATCAAGGAGGGGAGCCCCTCCCCGAACCCCGTTCTGCAGGAACCCGCATTTACATAGTGCTTTTTACGAGCCGCGCTTTGTCCCCTTTCGGTCTGATTTTTCCCGTTTTTCCGGATTGTTTCACGTGAAACATTCCGGTCATCCGGGCCGGGGACCGCGGGAGAAAGGATACTGTCATGCCGGAATGGACTGCTTCCCAGCTTCATGTGATCAACTCGGACGCCCGTGAAATCATCTGCAGCGCCGCCGCTGGCAGCGGAAAGACGGCGGTCATGGTGGAGCGGATCGTCCGTTTTCTGCGGGAGGGCGCGGATCCTTCCGCTTTTCTGGTGGTCACCTTCACCAACGCCGCGGCGGCGGAGATGAGGGAAAAGATCCGGAAGAGAATGCAGGAGGAAAAAAAGAACGAGATGATCCGTGGCGCCCTGGACCAGATGGACGCGATGCAGATCTCCACGATTCACGCCTTCTGTCAGCAGCTGCTCCGCAATCAGTTTCAGGACGCGGGCATCGATCCCAACTTTCAGATCTGCGACCCAACCATGACGGCGAAGCTCTTTCACGAGGCCTTCACGGATGCCTGCGGCGCCTGCGCGGCGGAAAACGGTCCCCTGTATGACCTGCTCCGCGCCCGGTACGAACCCCGTCAGGCGGAAAAGATCATTCAGTCCATGTATTCCTTTCTGATGTCCCTTCCGGATCCCTTCGGGTGGCTGGAACGGCAGATTGACTCGATTCCGGACCACAGCGACGAAGCCCATCCCTGGTTCGCAGCCCTCCGGTCCATGGCCAGTGAGCAGCTGCACCTGGCGGAGGTTCAGCTGGCCAGGATGTATGATCTGCTTTCGGATTCCTGCGCGCTGGCTTCCTTCCATCAGACCTGGCAGGCGGACTACGAATTGTTTCACGTGAAACAAACCGAGATCGAGACCAACGCCGCCGAGAAAAAGAAGGCGTCCTTCGCGCGGATGAAACAGGAAAGAAACCTGACGCCCCAGGAGGCGGACTGGCGGGACCGCTACAGGGAGATCCGGGAAGAATACAAGAAAAGAATCAACCGGATCGACGAACTGCTGATGACAGATCCGGAAGAATGCCTCTTCGAGTGGAAAAACATGCGGGAATCCCTGGTGGGGCTCCGGATGCTTCTGATGAAAACCCAGGAGATCTTCACCCAGCGGAAAAGAGCGCGGAATCTGATGGATTTTCAGGATCTGGAGCAGGAAACGGTCCGGATTCTTTCCGGGGAGCAGACCCGGGAGGAGGTCCGGAACCGGTGGCGCTATCTTTTTGTGGATGAATGCCAGGATATCTCCGATGTGCAGAACCATATCATCGACCTGCTGTCCTCCCCGGAAAACCATCTGTTCATGGTGGGAGACGTAAAGCAGAGCATTTACCGCTTCCGGCTGGCGGATCCGACGATCTTTCTGAATCGGATCCGAAAGTGCCGGGAAAGCGGATACCCGGATCGGGAGTGTATTTATCTGCAGTCCAATTTCCGCTCCAGACCGGAAATTCTCGAGGTGACCAACAGGGTTTTCCGTACGCTGATGAAGGAATCCGTCACGGAGATCGGGTACGGCCCGGAGGAGGAGCTGATTCCGGGCAGAAAGACCGAAGGTTCAGAACCGGTCCGTGTGGAGAAGATTCAGAAGCAGGGCGGTCAGCAGGGGAATCTGGAAGCGGAGGCGGACTACCTGGTAGAGGAGCTGAAAAACCTGCTTCAGGAAGACTATCCGGAAAAGGGCAGAAAGTATCAGTATCGGGACTGCGTCATCCTGATGCCGGCGGTTCATACGGACGGGCCGATTCTGGCCGAGATGCTGGAAAAAAGGAATGTCCCGGTATTTTTTGACGGAACAGGGGATTACTATCAGCTTCGGGAGATCCAAATCATCCGGAATCTGCTGGAGTGGATCGATCATCCCCTGCAGGATCTTCCGCTGCTGTCCGTGCTGCAGGAGGAACCCTTCAGTTTTACGGAGGAGGAGCTGGCCAGGATCCGGCTGAAGTATCCCGATCCGGATCTTCCCTTCTGCGAGGCCTTCCGCCGGTGCGCGGAAGAAAATACGGACTTCGGCGAAAAATGCGGGGCGGTGGAAAGAAAGCTCCGTGAATGGCAGGGCTGGGCGGAAACGAGGCATGTGGCGGAGCTGATCTGGGATCTGTATCACGATACGGGAATCTACTATATCCTCGGCGTGGAGCCGACGGGTGAGGCCATGCAGGCGAACCTTCGGATGCTGGCGCAGCAGGCGGAGGACGCGGAAAGCCGGGGCATCCTGACCCTGCGGGACTTTCTGGCCTATATGAAGGATCAGCAGCTGTACGGGGACCAGCAGGCCGCCACGCTACTGGGGGAACAGGACAACCTGGTCCGGATCATGACGATCCATAAAAGCAAGGGCCTGCAGTTTCCCGTGGTGTTCTGCGCGGGGATGGATAAACAGCCTCTGGGAAAGGATACCGCGGGGGTGCGGTGCCACGCGGAGCTGGGCGTATGCGTGAACTACAAGGATCCGGAGCATCGGATTTCAAGGCCGACCCTGGCGGAGGACATCTTTGTCTGGAAGAAGAAAAGGGAGGAGACGGCGGAGAAAATCCGGCTGCTCTACGTGGCGATGACCCGGGCGCAGGAGAAGCTGTATCTGCTGACCTGCCAGGATGTGAATCCCCTCTGGTCCATGCCGGAGGGCGAAGGGAGAATCCTTTCCGCAAAGACTTTTACGGACTGGTGGATGCCTGTCTTCACGCAGGAAGAAAAAAACGCGGATTTTTCCACAACATGTTCACAGCCTTCAAAGCCTTATGAAATAAGGGATCTGGAGATTAAACAGCATCAGGTTGTGGAAAACGACGGAGATTTCCACAGCATGGTATCGTGGCTTGAATCGGTGATTTCAGCCCCCGTTGTGGACGAGATGTGGAAAAGAGAAGGCGAACATCCGGATCCGCCGGTGCTGAAAAAGCGGTCGGTCACATCCCTGATCCGCAGCGCGCGGAAGGAGCTGGAGGAGGACACGGAGGAGGAAACCGCCGAGAGAAAGAGAATGCCGGATCAGCTGATCCGGAACCTGAAGCGGGATGAACCGGAGGAAATACCGGCCTTCATGCGGGGTGAAACGAAACCGACGGGCGCCTGGCGGGGAACCATCACCCACCGGATTCTTTCCATGATGGATCTGGACAGGCTGCGCCGGGGAGAGGATCCCGGGGAGGTCCTGGCGGCGGAGAAGGAAAGAATGATCCGGAACCATATGGCCACGGAGAAGGAGCTGGAACCGGTGGACGACGGCCAGATCGTCCGGTTCTGGAAATCGGAGATGGGAAAGCGGATCCTGAGCGCCGCGGAAGTTCACCGGGAGTGGAATTTCAACCTGCTGATCGAGAGAGATCAGCATATGATTCTCCAGGGCGTAATCGACTGTGCCTTCCGTGAGGGGGAGGAATGGGTGATTCTGGATTACAAGACGGACCGGGGAAAGACGGCGGAGGAGCTGGCGGAGGAGTACAGGCCGCAGCTGCTCTGGTACAGCCGGGCTGTGTCCCAGCTGACGGGACAGCGGGTCCGGGAAGCGGGTTTATATGCCCTTTCGCTGGACTGCCTGGTGCCGGTTCTGCGGACGGACCCGTGAGATATTTCCCCGGGAAAACGGGCCGGAAGTGAGCGGATGCGGGACGGTATTTGTAAAAAGACGGCGGGAGAACGACCAGATAGTTATCCACAGGTTGGAGGTCTTGAAACAGAAGGGCTTGAGCGGACGCAAAAAAAGAAAGCCTTATATTTCAAGGCTTTCAGAAATTCACATAGGCTGTGCATAACGAAGATCAAGCTGTGGAAAAGCTGTGGAAAGATTCGGCAAAGCCTTATTTCTCCGTATCCGCGTCCGTTTCCCCGCCTGTGGATTCCGAGCCGGCCAGCTCCGCCAGCTGGGACAGCGGGAGGTCGGATTCGCTGAAGGGATTCTCCGGAGAGATCGGGTCCTCCGGGAAGATGTCCTCCTCCTCGGGACCGGTTTCCTCCGAGGGGAAGGAGATGTTCATGAACCCTTCCTCGTCAAAATCCAGCAGAATGCTGTCCCCGATGCCGGGCATGGCCAGTACCTCCGTAGTCCGGGAACTGGCGGTCCGGGCGTATTCCAGGATGATCTCCGTCCGGTGAAAATAATGCATGGGAATCAGCAGCCGGGGCTTCACCTGAAGAATAAAGTAATTGGCGCCGGCCTCAAACATGGTGCCCTGCCTCGGATCCACCGGAAAGAAGGCCACATCGATCTTTTCCCGGCTCAGAGGCCTGACGGCGGCGACAAATTCCTGTTCCGCTTCCTCAATCTCCTTCAGCGTGGATTCATCCCGCCAGTGCCAGAAGTTCAGGTCCCCGGCGTGGAAGAATTTTCTTCCGTGCAGATCCAGCAGAAAGGAAACCCCCAGATCCGTGGAGCTGAACGCGGTGACGGAAATCCCCGGCTCCAGCGTGACTGTATCCCCCGGCGCCATCCGCTTTCCCCGGGTGCCGACCGGCATGTCCGAGGAGACGTAGTAGGAAACCTGACCGTGATCCTTCCAGGAAAAGACGATGGGATCCAGATGGTCGATATGCTCATGGGAGATGAAAACATAAACCTTCCGGTATCCGGAGAGCCGGGAGGCCAGAATTCTCGGATGGCCCTTCAGCTCGTTATGCTCCCCGCGCCAGTAGTCAAACACGAAAAGAAGGCCGTCCGCTTCCAGGGAGAAGCCGCTGTGATAATAGTGTGTCACCTTGATGATCTGGCCCATGGATGAACTGCCTCCCGTCAGGATCGTCCCGAGCGGCGGGACGGCGGACAGATCCGGTCTTACAGAAAGATGGAATGCTGTGAAGCGTCCGCCCCGGAGAATAAAAAGCCGATCTATTCAAAAGCTGCCTGGCGAAGGCGGCGAACCTTTCGGAATGCAGGTACTTTACCATATGCTCCCACTTTTGTCAAATTTTTTCAATATAACTGTCACACAAATACCCATACAAATGTAAAATAAAGACAAATTTGGGGGCAAAAAACCACTTGACCGAAAAAACGAAGCCAAAAAGCTGGGGAGAAACCCCGAAGGGGGTTCAGGCGGGGATGATCAGCTCGGCGGAGTGATCCTTCCCCGCGGCGGTCGGAAGGGAAAGCCCCATCAGGCCGGCCAGCGTCGGCGCGATATCACGCATGGGCATGGAGGGCATCTCAAAGCCCCGGCGGATGCCTTTTCCCCAGACGGCAAAGAGGCAGTTTTCCGCGGGATGGCCCGGGCCGAATCCGTGGGTGGCCCGGTAGCGCTTTTCCCCGTCGAGGCCGTCGCTGAAGACGGTTCCCGGGGCGGCCTCGCAGGCGAAGGCCGGTCCGGAAACCGCGTGCATCCGGTCCAGCTCCTCCCGGGAATAAAGCCGGCTGATGCCGAGCTCCTCCTGATGATCCCGCAGGACGGCCATGGCCCTTCCGGGATCGGCCCCTTCCCTTTCCGCGAAGAAGTACGCGCTGAAACCGCTGCTCTGGACGCCGAAATCCCGCTCCAGCCCCAGCGCAGCCAGACCTTCCGTCAGGGTGACGGTCCGGGTAATATCCGCTTGCCCGTGATCGCTTACCGCAACCACCAGCGCGTCCTCCATCCCCGGGGTTTCGGAGACGGCCCGCAGGAAGAGCGCCATCCGCTCCTCGTTCCGGCGGACGGCAGCCGCGGCCTCGGGGCTGAAGGTGCCGTAATGATGGCGCATATCATCCAGGTCGATCAGGTGCACAGCGGTCAGATCGGGCTTCTTTTTCCGGATGGCCCGGAGGGCGATGGCGGCCGCGTAGTCGCTGAGCCCGGGCTCGGAGATGCCCTGCCGGAGGGAACCGAAGCGCCGCTCGGAATCAAGAATAAAGAAAGGAGAGCCGTAGCGCAGGGTTTTCAGCACGATGTTTTCGCCGGGAAGGGGGTGAACCTCGGGAAAGCACCACCTGGCCGCCGGGTTTTTGCAGCATACGGGCCAGAGGACAGTGCAGTTCTTCCCGCCCGCGTCCCGGACCGCATCGAAGAGCGTCGGCACGGCGATATGCTTCCGTTCCCAGAGCCAGACCCTTTTTTGATCCGGGACACCGGGCTGATAGGGCTGGTGATGCCCGACTCCGGTCCGGTCAGGATCGCAGCCGGTGATGATCGTGGCATGGGCGGGATAGGTCAGCGCCGGAAAAACGGTTTTGACCCGGCGGCAGAAACTGCCTTCCCGAAGCATGCGGGCCAGACCCCCGTCTTCCGAAAGGGATGGAAAATCCGCGTCAAAAAACGCGTCCAGAGAAACCAGGACAGCCTTTCTCATCATTCTTTGGCCTTTCTTTTACC
Organism: uncultured Clostridia bacterium; assembly: GCA_947166205.1. The sequence goes on along the minus strand of CAMVDI010000023.1, from coordinate 591 downwards.
GGTGCGGGGAAATGAGAATCGGAGGGAGCGCTTGGAAACAGTATAACATCCCGCGTCAGGCCCGTCAAAGAGCGCCCGTGCCGGAGAAAATCCTTTCCGCAGGCGGTTTCCGGCCGGATTTTTTTCAAAAAAGGTTGCCAAACAAAGAAAAAACAGTTATCATAAAAAACGGGTCTGCGAGTGGGCCCGATTTGATGAATCAATAACAGGAGGGTTTTCCAATGGCAGTGAAAGTTGCAATCAATGGTTTTGGCCGCATTGGCCGTCTCGCGTTCCGCCAGATGTTCGGCGCGGAAGGCTACGAAGTGGTCGCCATCAACGACCTGACCAGCCCCGCGATGCTGGCTCACCTGCTGAAGTATGACACCGCCCAGAAGGGCTACTGCGGCGTCATCGGCGAGAACAAGCACACCGTCGAAGCCACTGAGAATTCCATCATCGTGGACGGCAAAGAGATCACCATCTATGCCATCAAGGACGCCAAGGAGTGCCCCTGGGGCGAGCTGGGCGTTGATGTCGTTCTGGAGTGCACCGGCTTCTACACCTCCAAGGAAAAGTCCATGGCCCATATCGAAGCCGGCGCCAAGAAGG
>CAMVDI010000022.1 GCA_947166205.1 uncultured Clostridia bacterium | reverse complement strand
GAGGGCGGGATCGATGCTGGACAGCGTGGCCAGATAGATGATGGTTCCCCATCCGGCCTCCTGCCAGATTCCGCTGGCGATATAGATCGTGCGGAAGGCGCCGGACTCGGTGAGGAAGTCGGTCTGCGTGCCGGCGATCAGGTTGATCAGGCCGCCGGAGGGAGAGAGGAAGATTCTCAGCATACCGCAGATGACCATCGTGGAGATGAAGTGCGGCGCGTAGATCACGGTCTGGACCGTGCGCTTGAGCCGTTTGAAGCGCAGCTGGTTCAGGATCAGGCTCAGGATGATCGGGAAGGGGAAGCCCCACAGCAGGCCGTAAACGCTCAGCTTGACGGTGTTCCAGAGCATCCGGTCAAAAGTCGGGGCCTTGAAGAAGCGTTCAAACCATTTCCACCCGGCCCAGGGGCTGCCCGTGATGCCCAGTCCGGGATTGTAGTTCCGGAAGGCAATCTGGATGCCGTACATGGGGCCGTACTTGTAGATAATCGTGATCACCACAGGAATCAGGAGCAGAACGTACAGCTGCCAGTGGTCAGCCATGCGCCTGCCCAGGCTCTTCCGCTGCGGCTTCACTTTCCGGGGAAGTGCGGATGTAGTCATTGGTTCTCCTCCTCTGCGAAGCTTCTCGGTGAAGGAACTTGATGAAACGTTTCATGAACTGGTCATAAAATATCACATGAATTTCATCCTGTCAACCTCTTTTTTAGATTTTCTGGTCTCTTTTTTTCCGTTTTTTCTTTTTTTCGGGTTCCAGGGCCCCGGCCGGGCACCCGTTGGCATTCAATAAGAAAAAAAGGTGGAATACTTGACCATTTTCGCCGGGAAGAGTATAATCATTTCATGAAATCTTATGAAACGCGGTGAATTCAATTGACCAAGGCAAAAAGCTCCCCCACGATGGCCGATGTGGCCCGCGCGGCGGGTGTCGCGCTGGGGACGGTTTCCCGGGTGGTAAACGGCGAACAGGTCGGAGAGGAATACAGGCTCCGGGTGGAATCCGCCATCCGGCAGCTCGGATACCGCTACAACAGCAGCGGCCGCGCCCTCCGGACGAACAGTACGGAAACCGTTGCCTTCATCATTCCCAATACCATCAATCCCTATTTCGCTTCCCTGGTGCATTACGTCAACCTGGCGCTGGAAAAGCGGAACTACAAGATGCTTCTCTGCTTCACGGAGTATGACCGGGACAGGGAGACCGAGTTTATCCGCATGGCCCAGCAGAACCGGGTGGACGGCGTGATCGCGCTGACCTACAACCCCACCCTGGTCATCCCGGAGGATATCCCCTTCGTGACCATCGACCGTTTCTTCTCCGTTTCGGTTCCCTGCATCGCCTCCGACAATTTCGGCGGCGGGTGGCTGGCTGCCCGGAAGCTGAAGGAGCTGGGCTGCGGCCGCGTGGCTTTCATGCGGTTCGGTTCCGCCCTGACCAACGAGCCCAGCAAGCGGAAGGACGGGTTTGTCGCCGCCTGTGTGGATATGGGCCTTCCCTTCGAGGTGATGGCCCTGGAGGACGGGCAGCCCTTCAGCGAGTTTGAGCGGTTCCTGGCCGATCATACGGTCCGGGGAAAGCTCTCCTTTGACGGGCTCTTTATCGGAACGGATTCCCTGGCCTGGCAGATCATCCACGTGCTGAAAAGGATGAACATCCGGGTGCCGGAGGATGTGCAGGTCATCGGCTTCGACGGGATCCGGGCTTTCGGTTATCAGGAATACACGGTTTCCACCATCGTCCAGCCTGTGCAGGAGATCGCGGAGACCTGCGTGAGCACGGTCCTGTCCGATCATCTGTCCGGCGTGCCTTCCCTGATCTGCCTGCCGGTGACCTATGCCTTCGGCGGCACGACCCGGGATCAGGAACAATAGCAGGGAGACCTGTTTTGTTCGTGATCCGCGAAGCGTGAACGACAGCGGAATCGTCATCCGAACACGGACAATTCAGTCAGATACCAAAACTGCGTTTCGTGAGGAGGTAGCACCATGTTTGATGTCATCGCTCTGGGAGAACTGCTGATCGATTTCGCCCCCCGGTCCGTCAGCGAGACGGGTTACCCGGTTCTCGCCGCGAATCCCGGCGGCGCGCCGGGAAACTTTCTGGCCGCGCTGGCCGCCTACGGATGCAAAACCGCCATGATCGGCAAGGTCGGTGAGGACGCCTTCGGAAAACTGCTGGTGAAAACCCTGCGGGAAGCCGGCATCGATACATCCGGCGTTCTGCTGGATCCGGATGTTTTCACGACCATGGCCTTCGTCTCCCTGGACGCCTCCGGAAACCGGGATTTCAGCTTTGCCCGGAAGCCCGGGGCGGATACCTGCCTGACCCCCGCGGAGGTCAGCGAATCCCTCTTTGCCGATGCCCGGGTCTTTCATTTCGGAACCCTCTCCCTGACGGATGAGCCCTCCGCCTCCGCCACGCGGCACGGGGTCTCCCTGGCGAAAAAGCACGGCCTGCTGGTCAGCGTGGATCCCAACCTGCGCAAGCCTCTGTGGAAGAGGGAGGAGGACGCGAAGGCCGCGGTGGAATGGAGCCTCCGCCAGGCGGATATCGTCAAGATCAGCGATGAGGAAATCGCGTGGCTCTGGGGGCTCTCCCCCGAAGAGGGCGCGGCAAGGCTGCTGAAGGAATACGGGGTTTCCCTGGTCTACGCGACCCTGGGCCCCAAAGGGTGCTATGCCGCCGCCGGAAAAGTCTCCGTCACGGTGAAGAGTCCCTCCGGCATTCATGTGGTGGATACCACCGGCGCGGGGGATATCTTCGGCGGCAGCGCCATGAGCCAGTTCCTTCCCCTGCGCAAAAAGCCCGATGAGCTCACGGAGGAAGAGCTGGAGCGGATCGTGCGCTTTGCCTGCTGCGCGGCCAGCCTCTCCACCCAGAAGCACGGCGGGATCACCAGCGTGCCCGCGCCGGAGGAGGTTCTGAAGGCGGCCGGGCAGTACTGACTTTGCCCCGCCCCGGGCGGCTTAAGGTCATAAACCAGGCATGCCGCCCCCGGGGCGGCATGCAAAAAAGCGGAATAGCGCCGTACGGACAGCGCGTGCCGCGGAGCGGCATGCAAATAAGCGGAATAGCGCCGTACGGACAAGGCGTTCAACACAGTGAGGAGAACAGGATATGAGTGTCGTCACCTATGTCTGCGGACACCGGAATCCGGATACGGACTCCGTGGTGGCCGCGATGGCCTACGCCAGCCTGCGCAACATGCTGGGCGAAAACAACTATGTGCCGGTCCGGCTGGGGCCGGTCAACGATGAAACCGGGGCGCTGCTGAAGAAGTTCGGCTTCCAGCCCCCCGTGCAGATCTCCACCGTCCGGACCCAGGTCCGGGACATCGAGTTCGATGAGCCGCCCCGCCTGGGGGTCAACGTGCCCGTTTCCCGGGCCTGGATGATCCTGCAGGAGAACAAGGGGCTCAGCTCCCTGCCGGTCACGAACGAGGACGGAACCCTTTTCGGCCTGGTAACCGCGGGGGGCATCGCCGAAAGCGACATGGAGTCCATCCAGAAGCCGGTTCTCCGGGACGCGCCGATCTTCAACGTGCTCTCCGCGCTGGAGGGGCATATCCTGAACCGGGAGGACGACGTCTTCGAAAGCATCTCCGGCGAGGTCCAGATCGCGCTTCCCTCCGTCGGGGGCGTTCTCCAGGGCATCGGGCAGGACACCGTGGTCGTCTGCGGCCAGCAGGAGGACGTGGTCGAACGCGCCCTGAAGGCCCAGGCCTCCTGCATCATCCTCTGCCAGAGCGATCTGGGCGAGAAGTACCGGGATATTGTATCCCGGACCTGCATCATCTCCTCGCCGATGAATGTCTGGCAGGCGACCCGCATGCTGTATCAGGCCGTTCCTGTCAGCCGCATCGCCAAATCCGACGGGATCACCTGCTTCCATCTGGACGATTTTCTGGACGACGTGCGGGAAGCCGTGCTGCAGAGCCGCTTCCGCAGCTATCCGGTGCTGGACGGGGACGGGATCGTCGTCGGCACCCTGAGCCGCTATCATCTGATCCAGCCCCGGCGCAAGCGCATCGTGCTGGTGGATCACAACGAGGTGAGCCAGTCCGTTCCCGGCCTGGAGCAGGCGGAGCTGGTCGGAATCATCGATCACCACCGGCTGGCGGACGTGCAGACCGGGTATCCCGTCTTCATGCGGAACGAGCCCGTGGGCTCCACCAACACCATCATCGCCACCCTGTTCCAGGAGCAGGGCCTGATGCCGGGCAAAAACCTGGCGGGGCTCATGGCCGCGGCGATCATCAGCGACACCGTCATGTTCAAGTCCCCCACCACCACGCCCCGGGACCGGCGGATGGCCGAGCGGCTGGCCCGCATCGCGGGGCTGGATCTGGACGCCCTGGCCCAGGATGTCTTCTCCGCACCCTCCAACGACAAATCCCCGGAGGCGCTGATCAGTACGGACTTCAAGGAGTTCCATCTGAGCGACCACAGGGTGGGCATCTCCCAGATCACCACCATGGACTCCGCCGGGCTTCTGAAGCGCAAGGCGGAGCTGATGGGAGAAATGAAAAAGCTGCAGGTCGAAAAGAAGTACGACCTGATGCTGCTGATGATCACGGACGTGCTGCGGGAGGGCACCGAACTGCTCTTCCTGGGCGACAGGGAAGTGATCCGCCTCGCCTTCGGGCTCACCAGGGTCCGGGAGGACCGGGTTTTCCTGAAGGGCATCATGTCCCGGAAGAAGCAGGTGGTTCCCGCGCTGACCATGCTCTGGGGCTGATCCGGAAGGAGCCCCGTGAAGGGGCGGAGCGCCGGCCGCGGTCTGAAAGGCGGCGAGGCCTGGCAAAGCCGGCCGCGGCCTGATGGGCGGACGAAGCCGGACAGGCGGACAGAAGAAGGACCGGGAGGACAAGTTCCTCCCGGCCTTTTTTGTTTCCAGGCTCAGTCCGCCGGGTCCATGGCCCGGCTGAACTGGGTTTCGTACAGCTCCTGATAGGTTCCCCCGGCGCGCACCAGCTCCTGATGGGTTCCCCTTTCGACGATCTCCCCGTCCCGGACCACGAGGATCTCGTCCGCCGCCAGGATGGTCGACAGCCTGTGGGCGATGAGGATGGAGGTCCGCTCCTCGATCAGGGGATTGATCGCGTCCTGAATCGCGGCCTCGGAGATGGAATCCAGGGCCGAGGTCGCCTCGTCAAAGATCAGCAGCGCCGGATCCTTCAGCAGCGCCCGGGCGATGGAGATCCGCTGCTTCTCGCCGCCGGAGAGCTTCAGCCCCCGGTTGCCGACCAGGGTGTCCAGCCCCTCGCTCTGCCGCTCGATAAAGTCCAGGATATTCGCCTGCCGGCAGGCCCGGATCATCTCCTCCTCCGTGGCATCCGGCTTGGCGTACAGCAGGTTTTCCCGGATCGTGCCGTTGAAGAGGTAGGTCTCCTGGGTGACGATTCCGACCTCGTCCCGCAGGGAGTGCAGGGTCAGTTCCCGGACGTCCGTCCCGTCGAAGGTGACCCGGCCCCCGGTGGGATCCCAGAGCCGGGGAATCAGGTTCACGATGGTGCTCTTGCCGCTGCCGCTGGGCCCGACGATGGCGACGCAGTCCCCGCTGCGCAGGGTGAAGCTGATATCCTTCAGGATCCGGCGCTCCCCGTCATAGGAGAAGTCGACGTGCTCAAAGGCGATCTCCCCCTTCGCGTTCTTCAGCTCCTTCGCCCCGGGCAGGTCGTCGATCTCCGGCTTCATGTCGTAGTAGTCAAAGATCCGGGTAAACATGGCCATGGACCGGATCCAGTCCACCTGGATGTTCAGCAGGCTGTTCACCGGGCCGTACATGCGGCCCAGCAGGGCGACCAGCACGGTGATGTCCCCCACCGTCAGCCCGCTGTCATATTTCATCATCAGGATGCCGCCCACCAGGTAGAGCAGCATGGGGCCGATGGTGGTCAGAGTGCTGAGCAGCATGAAGAACCACCGTCCCGCCATCTTCTCCCGGATGTTCAGCCGGATCATTCTTCCGTTGGCGTCCCTGTACCGGCTGTATTCGGCCTCCTCCCGGCCGAACAGCTTGACCAGCAGCTGCCCGCTGACGGACAGGGTCTCGTTCAGAATCCCGTTGATCTCGTCGTTGCAGGCCTGGGCCTCCCCCGCCAGCTTCCACCGCCTTTTGCCGGCCATCCGGGTGGGCAGGGTGAACAGCGGCACCACGGCGATGCCCACCAGCGCCAGCACCCAGTTCTTCCGGAACATGGCCGTGACCGCCACCGCCAGGGTGATGGTGTTGGAAAGGATGCTGGTGAAGGTACCCGTCACCACGGATTCCACCCCGGAGATGTCGCTGGTCATCCGGGTGATGATGTCCCCCTGGTTGGCGGAGGTGAAAAACCGCTGGGACATTTTCTGCAGATGGCGGTACATCTGATTCCGCATGTCGAAGGAGATATGCTGCGCGATCCAGTTGCTCAGATAGCTCTCTCCCACGCCGATCAGGTTGGACATCAGGTGCAGCCCCAGGGACATCAGGATCAGCCGGATCAGGGCGGAAATTCCCCCGCCGATCCATCCCCCCAGATCCTTTCCGGTCAGCACGTCGATGATGTTTCCCGTCAGGATGGAGGGAAACAGGCTGCACACGGAGGATACGGCGATGCAGCCCAGCACCAGCAGCAGCTGCCTGCGGTAGGGCTTCAGGTAGGAAAAAACGCGGGTCATCAGCTCCCGGGTGATCTTCGGGGCATTCTTCTTCTCTTCGTCGGACAGGAAGTTCGCTCTTCCTCTGGGGCCGCCCGGTCCCGGCATTCCTCATTCCTCCTTTTCCGGCCCCCGCCCCCTTCCGCCCTCCGGAAAACAGAGTCCCGGGGCCGGCCTTTCTTTCGCTTGAAAGCGGAAGCGTTTGCCGTTATAATCATCCCGATCATCCGCAGGAAAAAGATCTCTTTCCGCCCGTCGGGCAAAGGGGGGGCAACATGTCAAAGCTGAGCATTCTGTTTCCGGATCAGGACAGCGTGGAATACCGTCTGATCCCGGATGAAACCTGGCATGATCTGGGGCTGGACGCGGTGGTGGAGAAGGTCGCGCAGCAGCCTCAGGAAGTCCCGCTTCTGCAGCGGGTCATGACCGGCCTGACGGCGGATCCCCGGGTCGCCCGGTTCCGGGCGGATGTGTTCGCGGATCTGCGGGCGCTCCCGGAGGTCCGGGATCAGCTCATGTCCCTGCTGGAGCGGGTGAAAACCTTCTATGATTACGGGGTGGTCCGGCGCCACAGCGCCGACGACGGCCTCTGGGATCTGATGCACCGTCTGGAGGAGTACCGGGGCTATATTCTGACCGTGGAGTCCATCCAGGCCTGCCTGGGCAGCCGGGAGCTCCGGTCCGAAGGGCTTCTCTCCCTCCGGAAAACCATCTCTGAGATCTATGAAAGCGAAGGCTTTGCCGCCCTCCGGAAGGATGTGGAGGAGCTCCGGCTCTCCGCCTCGGAGGTCCGGTCCATCACGGTGGGCATCAACGTGAACGAGCGTTTCGAGGCGGTCAGCATGGGGCTGGTGGCGGTGAACGCCAAGCCCTTCACCCGCTCCGGGATTCTGAAGCACTTCACCTCCGCCCTCTCCGGAAAGGACAGGATCGAGCCCGAGGCGGAGTGGAACGGCAGCCTGTCCTACGAGCCGGCGGCCCCCTTCAGCCTGGGCCGCCAGGCCGAATCCCTGATCCGGACCGGTGTCACCATGCGCAATCCCCTGATGGGGCTGACCCTGGGCACCATTCCCCGGGACGACGGCTCCGCCGAGGTTCCCCGTCAGATGGATTCCGCCGCCACCCAGCTGGTGACCCGGCTGGTTCGCCGGCTGAAGGATGTGCTGGGAAAGCACATGAACGTCTCCGTCCGGGAGATTGCCGATCTGATCCCCGAGCTTCTGTTCTACGTCCGCTGGGCGGAGTATCTGGATTCCCTTGGGGCGGCGGGCTGGCGCTTCTGCAAGCCGGAGGTCCGTTCCGCGCCGGCGGATCCGGACGCGCCGGCGGGCATGGAGGCCGCCGGGTTCTATAATCTGAAGCTCATCGGAGCGGTTCCGCCGGATCAGGCCGTGCCCAACGACCTGTCCTTTGACGCGGAAAAACGGGTCTATATCCTCACCGGGGCAAACCGGGGCGGAAAGACCACCGTCACCCAGGCGGTGGGCCAGCTCTTTCTGCTGGCCCAAAGCGGCATCTCCGTTCCGGCGGAGTCCTTCGTCTATGATCCGGCGGATCAGATCCTGACCCATTTCCCCGCGGATGAGGACAAAACCCTGGATCTGGGCCGTCTGGGCGAGGAGTGCCGCCGTTTCCGGGATCTGTACGCCCAGAGCACCGGAAAGAGCCTGATCCTGCTGAACGAAACCTTTTCCACCACGTCCTTCGAGGAAGGGTATGACATCGCGGTGGATGCCCTTCGGGCCATTCTGGTCCGGCGCGCCCGCACCGTCTACAACACCCATATGCACAAGCTGGCCTTCCGGCTGGATCAGGATATCAATACGCCGGACGTCCCCGGCGGGGCCGTTTCCCTGGTTTCCGTCTCCGGGGAGGGGGGGCCCTCCTTCCGCGTCCGGATCGGTCCGCCCGAAGGAAAATCCTTCGCCCGGAGCATCGCGGAAAAATACGGCGTCACCTACGAGGATCTCCTGCAGGCCTGACCGTCCCCCGCCCCCGGGCCGCGGATCCGCCCGCCCCGGTCAGATCAGCTTCAAAAGGTCTTCGGGCCGCGCCGCCAGCGCCTGGGCCCCGCTCCCCGTCAGCTCCGTCCGCGTCCGGTATCCCCACAGCGCGCCGACGGGCCGCATCCCGGCGCCCCTGGCGCAGTCCATATCCACCGAGGTGTCCCCCACGTAGAGAAAGCGCGCCGGCGGGATCCCCAGCTTCTCCGCGATGGCCAGGGCGCCGGCGGGATCCGGTTTCCGGGGAACCCCGGGCAGCTGGCCCTGCACATGGGTGAAGCGGATCTCCGGAAAGGATTCGGCCACCACCTTCCGGGTGTCCGCGTCCGGCTTGTTGGAAAGCACGCACAGCGGGATTCCCCGCCTCTGCAGCTCCTTCAGCGTTTCCGGCATGCCCGGATAGGGCCGGGTGTGATCCATCAGATGGGCTTCATAGCGGCGCTGATAGGCTTCCAGCACCCCGTCCGTCAGGTCCTGCCGGTCCCGCACGGCCCGTTCCGCCAGGATGCGCGCCCCGTTGCCCACCAGATAGCGGTACGCGTCCCGCTCCCAGGGGGCCAGCCCGAACCCGGCCAGGGCGTGGTTCATGGAGAGGCAGATGTCCTCCAGGGTGTTCAGCAGGGTTCCGTCCAGGTCAAATATAAACGCGGTTTCCGTCATTTTTCTTCCTTTCTTTCCGTCAGAAGGCAAAGAGGACTGCAGCGCCTGTGCTCAGTCCTCTTTTTTCGGGAAGGACCCGGCTCACCGGATTTCCTTCCTCCTCCGAAGCATGATTCCCATCACCGCCGGGGCCGCGGCCACGGCGATATAGATCACGTACACCATCAGCTTGTTCCAGGTGGTCCTGTCCAGCGCGAATTCCAGCCCGACGGCCAGCCCCACCATGAGGGGCAGGCTGATCAGCGCCGCAGCCCTCAGCTTCTTCCAGCGCCTTCCCGCCTGAAGCGCGCAGATGACCACCCCCGCCGCCAGGTAAACCGCCGCCATCACGTGCTGCAGGCCCACAAAGGTGATGCTCAGGAACCGGTCATAGCGCAGGCTTTCCAGGATGATGGAGCAGGATCCGAAAAGCATCAGGAAAAGCAGGCAGGTATCCCCGTCCTTCTTCGAGCGGATCAGATCCCGGATCAGGATCGGAAACAGAACCGCCATCACCATCGCCGTCAGCTTCCAGGTGGCCAGATAGTATCCGTCATAGTCGCTGAAGGTCAGGATGGTTCCGTTCAGGAAGGTGGAGCTCAGCCGCCGGCTGTAGTCAAAGTCCTCCACGCAGGCTTCGCCGAGCCGTTCCAGCACCATGAAAACCGGCAGGGCGCAGGCGGCGATGTCCAGCGTCACGCCTGCCTTCTGCCGGGTGATCCGCGCCGCCGCGAAAGCCCCCAGCAGGACGCCGCCCACCAGGCCCATCATGCTCCATCCGCCGCCCGTGATCCGGATCCAGCTTTCCGGGGGCATGAGCGCGCCCAGCTCCTGATTCATCAGGCAGAAGGCCAGCCTGGAGCAGATCCCGCCCATCAGGACGCACAGAAGGACCAGCAGGGGCCCCGTGCCCCGGCGTACGCGTCTGGCCCAGCAGAGGAAGCCGATGACCCCGGCCGCGCCAAGCATCCCCAGCATCACAAAAAAGCCGAACCGGTAGACTTCAAGTCCGCCCAGGCTGATTTTCGCGGCTTCTTCATAAAGCGTCATGCCTTATTCCTCCGGAACCGCGGTGGCAAAGTAGAGGATATCGCTCAGCCCTCTTTCGTCGCCTCCGGGCATCCCTTTGTAGATCTGATCGCCGAAAACCATTTCAGCGGAGTTGCCGCCGTCCAGGTTGAAGGCCTGCACGCATCCCAGCCCGGCCATGAAGTGGGCCAGCTCCTGCTGGGTCGCGCCGCTGGACTCCCCGCGGCCTTCCGCGATGGCCAGCACGTAACTCAGGGGGCCTGTCTGTCCCAGGGCGGCCCTGGGCTCCCGGCCGTTGGGATTGTATCCGTATTCCTTGCTGATCTCCTGCTCCTGGCCGTCGATGACAAGGGCGGGGCCGAAGGTATAGGCGTTCACGATGGTATGCTCATCCGCCACGGCCTTCAGCGCCGCGGACTGGACGTCCTTCGGGGAGGCCAGGATCAGGTGGAAATCCCCGTTCTCGTCGATGATCAGCATGTCCTTGGTCTTGTTCGTCTTGCTGCGGATCTTCTGGGTCATGCGGTATTCAAAGGTGGTCTTCTCCGGCTTGTCCACAAAATTGTCCCCGTTGATGGCGACCACCGCGTGGTTGACCCGGGCCATGCCGGAAACCGTGGCGGTTTTTCTGGAGGTCAGCTTCTCCGCGGCGGTGGCGGTCCGCAGCTGGGTCGGGGAGGCGATCTGCACGAAAGCCAGATGCCAGATCACGCCGTTCTCCTCCCGATGCTCCATCCGGACCCGGATGGTTTCATCCTCGTATCCGTCCTCTGTGAAGTTTTCCGCCTTCGGGGCGGGGGGAACGGTAAAGTCCAGGGGCAGCGTATAGACCTCGGGGCCGAAGCCGCCGTCTTCCTCCTCCGTGATCTCCACGGTCAGATCCTCATCCTCCGCGGTGGGCTCCTCCGCCCGGGCGGAGGAAAAGAGAAGGCGGCCGAAGTCCAGCTCCATGCTGTCCTCATCCTCCGCTTCCTCCGTCAGCTCCGTCTTCACCGTGCCGAGCAGCGCCGGGGACGAGATCAGGAAGGGCGCGGAGAGGATCAGCAGTCCGCAAAGCACGCATAGAATGATTCTGCCAGTCTGTTTCATCGTTCATAACCTCCAGTGATGCCCCGCCGGCGGAAAGCCGGGAGGGCGTGATGCCGGCAGGCCCTGAAGCCGGCATTTTTCCGGCGCATCCCTAAAACAAGCCCGGCCTGTGAGGGCCGGGCGGGGAGCCGCTTATTCTTCTTCCTCGTCCTCCGCCAGCTGGGCATTGGCGATTTCGATCAGCTTCTCGGCCATCTCGTCGTCTTCCACAGGGACGAATTCCTCGGTCTCTTCGCCGTTCTCGTCCTCGGAGGTTTCGATCCTGCAGACGATGCTTCCCTCGTCGAGCACCTCGTCCTTCTCCGTGTCGTATTCCGTCAGCACGGCGTATTCATCGCCGTTGTAGAAGAAATAGTCCTCAATCACGAAGGTAACCTCTTCGCCGTCTTCCGTTTCGAAAACGATCAGGTCCTCGTCCATCTCCAGGTTTTCCCCGTTGTTCATTTCATTCTCATTCATGTCTTTCCCGACTCCTTTCCCGTAATGAAACTGGTTTATTATATCCGAACCGCCCCGTCTTGACAAGGGTCTGCCGGGGGGATATGCTGAGGATCACGGGCCGGGGCGCTTCTTTTCCAGCTTGTGCCGGGTGCCGTCCGGGTGCTGGACCACCACGTTGTCCAGCAGGCTCTGCAGGTTGCTCCGGAATCCGGCGATGTATTCCTTCCGCAGCGCGTCGTGCTCGGCCGTTTCCTCCGGCGTGATGTCCCCGTTCTTCCGTTTCCGGGCCAGTTCGTTGATGCGGCTGATCTTTTCCTTTTCCATGTGTTTTCCCTCCGGGAGTATCTGTCATTCATAAGGAGTGTGCCAGGATGATTCAGGGTAAATGGTTTCCTCAGGGGGCCGATCTGTCAGACGCGCTGGATGTCCGCCGCGGGGTTTTCTCCCGGGGCGGGGATGAGCTGGACGCCGGCGCCTGGAATGTGGTGGTCTATCAGGATGAGGTTCCCGCCGCCGCCGGGCGGATCTGGTGGGAGGAAGGCGCCTTCCGCCTGGGCGAAGTCGGCGTGCTGCCGGCTTTCCGGGGAAGAAAGCTGGGGGATCTGGCGCTGCGGCTGCTGCTGTTCAAGGCCCAGAGCCACTATGCCCGGGAGGTGCGCCTTCTGACGCCTCCGGAGGCGGAGGGTTTTTTCGCCCGTCTCGGTTTTCAGGAGGATTTCCGTCAGGGGGATCTGATCGAAATGCGGCTCCCCGGGGACCGGATTGAGCTGGATTCCTGCAAATCCTGCAGGAAGGAGAACTGTCCCGGCCGGAAGGGCTGATCCCTCCGGAATCCGGAAGGCTGTTTTCCCCCCGGCTCAGGCGGGGGGCGCGCTCTCCCGGCCGACCCTTCCCGCGCAGAGCGCGGCCTTCAGGGCCAGCATCGCCAGGCAGATCCCCATGCCCAGGTCCGCCGCCGGGATCCCGGTCTGAAGAACCCGGCTCCCGATCAGCCCGGTTCCCGCGGCTGAAAGGGCGTACACAGGAACGCACAAAGCGGCGTATCCTGTGTTTTTCTTTTTCCGGATCAGCCGGAGAACCCAGGCCGTCAGAACCGCGGCGCCCGCCAGGGCGGCCAGCCATCCGGCGGCGTATCCCATCCCCGGCGCCTCGCTCCGGGGAAGGCGGAAGCCCTCGGTCACCGTCCGGACAGCGCTCCATCCCGCGGCGCAGACGCCGGCGATATCCTGATCCTCCCGCAGGGGCTGCCTGCGGATCACCAGCCAGAGGATCACCGCCGCGAAGAGCGCCAGGGCCGCGGCCGCCTCGATCCGCCCCGGCAGCCATCTCCCTTCCGCGGTGAAGATTCCCTCCGGCGGGATCAGCTTTTCCAGCTCCTCCCCCAGTGGCGCTCCCCGCCCCAGAAAGGTTCTTTGCTCAAAGATTTTCCAGACGCAGGCCGCCGGGAGCAGTCCGAAGCCCAGCCCGCCAGCCAGCCGGGCGGCGCCGCTCCCCTGCGGGTTCGTCCTTCTCCGCGCCCCGATCCATCCGTCGGCAAAGGCGAACATCACCATCAGGCTGATCCCCGCCCCGATGCCCGCCGCGCTCAGCCGGAAGCCCGCCCGCGCGGCGATCAGATCCGTCTCCTCCGGAAAAATCCAGGTGCCCGCGGCCAGGGCGGTGCCGAGGGCCAGCAAAAGCGCCAGCGCGGCCTGCAGGATCTTTTTCGAGATACTCATGCCCCTGCCCCTCTCACTGCCGTTTTTCCGCGAAAACCCATTTCTGCTGCGCCTGATAGCTGATCAGGTACAGCAGGGTATCCACAATCAGCTTCGCGATGGTGCTGTTCATGCCGATCCGTCCCAGCAGCCACACGCCGGCGGCGCTGAGTCCCATGATGGCCAGCGCCACCGCGGTGTACTTCAGCACAGCGGACCCGGTATGCCCCTTCAGCCGGAAAACCAGGTTCTTGTTCAGGATGAAATTCAGCGCGGCGCTGATCACCCGGGCCGCCGCGGTGGCCGCGAAGATATAGGCCGCCGCCTTGGCCGCCCGGTTGTGGAACACGGCGATGTTCAGCAGGTTGAAAACCCCGTGGTCCACCAGGAAGCAGAGAATGCTGGCCCCCATGAAGCGGACGAACCCCCGGATGATCACCCGGAAAATCCGCATGCTGTCCCGGAAGGGGTGATAGTGGGTGCCTTTGTTCTCGTTCTCGTAGACCGTCTCGATGGTGATGGGAACCATGGGCACGTGATGGGTCGCGCAGGCGATCAGCACGTTCATTTCGTACTCAAAGCGCTCCCCCTCGATATCGATCATGAACTGGAGGTCTTCCTTCCGGAAGGCCCGCAGGCCCGTCTGGGTATCCTGCAGCCATTTTCCGTACAGCAGGAAGAACAGCACGCTGGTGAACCGGTTTCCGCTCTTGCTCTTGGGCGGCACGTTGGGCAGGCTGAAGTCCCGGCTGCCCAGATACAGTGCCCGCTGGCCCTTTTCCAGTTCCTCCGCCAGCCGGACGCAGTCCGGCACCGTGTGCTGGCCGTCCGCGTCGGCGGTGATGACGCCGCTGATCTCCGGCAGGTTGTCCCGGATCCAGCTGTATCCCGTCTTGAGGGCGACGCCTTTTCCGTGGTTCACATCGTGGTGAATCACCGTGACCCGGGGATCAATCTCCCCGATCCGGGTGAAGATGGGCTGATAGCTCTCCGGAGATCCGTCGTCCACGACGACCAGATGCCCGAAGCCG
>CAMVDI010000021.1 GCA_947166205.1 uncultured Clostridia bacterium | reverse complement strand
GGAGCTGACGCCCCGGATGTTCTCCTTCAACAGCCCCTTCGGCGCCTGCCCCGTGTGCGACGGGCTGGGCACCCGCATGGTGATCAGCGAGGACGCGGTTTTTCCGGATGAGAAGCTGACCCTCCGGGAGGGCGGGCTGAACGCGATGGGCTTTGACGGGGCGGGAGGCATGGCCTCCCAGTACCTGAAGGCCATGGGAAAGAAATACGGCTTTACGCTGGATACCCCGGTCGGCCAGCTGAAGGAGGATGCCCGCCAGGCGATTCTCTACGGGACGGGGGCAGAAAAGCTGGAGATCGAATACGAGGGAGCCCGGGGCATGATGAGCTACTCCACTTCCTTTGAGGGGGTCATCCCCACGATGGAGCGGCGGTACCGGGAAACGGCCAGCGAGGGCATGCGCGCAGCCTATGAGGAATACATGGCGGAGGAGCTCTGCCCCGCCTGCCGCGGGCAGCGGCTGAAGCCGGAGGCCCGGGCGGTGACCGTCGGCGGAAAGAGCCTGCCGGAGGTCAGCGGGATGAGCATCACGGACTGCCGGGAATTTTTCCGCGACCTTCAGCTGGAGGGAAGCCGGGCGGTCATCGCCTCCCGGATTCTGAAGGAAATTGACGCCAGACTTGGATTCCTGGCGGACGTGGGGCTGGGCTACCTGGATCTGGCCCGGGCGGCGGGAACCCTTTCCGGAGGGGAGGCGCAGCGCATCCGTCTGGCCACGCAGATCGGCAGCGCGCTGATGGGCGTGCTGTACGTGCTGGATGAGCCCAGCATCGGCCTGCACCAGCGGGACAACGCGAAGCTGATCGCCACGCTGAAGAAGATGCGGGATCTTGGCAATACGGTGCTGGTGGTTGAGCATGACGAGGAAACCATGTACGCGGCGGACCATATCGTGGATATCGGCCCCGGCGCGGGCCTGCACGGGGGAGAGCTGATCGCCCAGGGAACCGTGGAGGACATCAAGGCCTGCCCGGAGAGCCTGACGGGGCAGTATCTGAGCGGCGCCCGGTCCATCCCCGTGCCGGAGAAGCGGCGGAAGCCCGGCGGCTGGCTGAAGGTCTACGGGGCGGCGGAGAACAACCTGAAGCATCTGGACGTGCGGATCCCCCTGGGGGTGCTGTGCTGCGTCACCGGGGTCAGCGGCAGCGGAAAGAGCTCCCTGGTGAACGAGATCGTCTATCAGCATCTGGCCAGGCAGCTGAACCGGGCGAAGACCCGGCCGGGAAAGTTTGACCGGATGGAGGGGCTGGAGAAGCTGGACAAGATCATCATGATCGACCAGAGCCCCATCGGCCGGACCCCCCGCAGCAATCCGGCCACCTATACGGGCATGTTCGACCTGATCCGGAAGCTCTTTTCCCTGTCCCCGGAGGCGAAAAGCCGGGGATACAGGGAAAACCGCTTCTCCTTCAACGTGAAGGGCGGCCGGTGCGAAGCCTGCCAGGGGGACGGGGTGCAGAAGATCGAGATGCACTTCCTGCCAGATCTGTACGTGCCCTGCGAGGTGTGCCACGGCCACCGGTACAACCGGGAAACCCTGGAGGTGACCTGGCAGGGGAAGAACATCTATGAAGTGCTGGAGATGACCGTGGAGGAGGCCCTGGGCTTCTTTGAGAATCATCCCCAGATCCGGCGCAAGCTGGAGACCCTGTACGACGTGGGCCTGGGATACATGAAGCTGGGCCAGAGCTCCACCACCCTGTCCGGCGGCGAGGCGCAGCGGGTGAAGCTGGCCACGGAGCTGAGCCGGAAGGCGACGGGGCGCACCATCTATCTGCTGGACGAGCCCACCACCGGGCTGCACATGGCGGACGTGGACCGGCTGATCACCGTGCTGCAGCGGCTGACCGACGCGGGCAACTCCGTGCTGGTCATCGAGCATAACCTGGACGTCATCAAGGTGGCGGACTGGATCCTGGATCTGGGCCCGGAGGGCGGCGACGGGGGCGGAACCCTGGTGGCCCAGGGGACGCCGGAGCAGGTGGCGGCCGCGGAGGGTTCCTATACCGGGGAATACCTGCGGCCCCTGCTGGAAAGAGCGAAGGGGAAATGAGGGCGCGGACGGGTGGTTCCGGAGGCGCTCCGAAGGAATAGGGGAAAACTGCCGGTGAAGATCCGGAGAACGCCGGAGAAAGCCGGCGGAAGAAAGGAAACCGTATGAGAAAATGGCTGTGGAGGGGGATCGCGGCGGCGGCGCTGATCTGGGCGCTGGCGGCCCCGGTCCGGGCGGAGGCCCCGGAGACGGCGGAGGTTCCGGCCCGGGAGGCCGCGGCCCCGGAGACGGAGGTCTTCTGGGGCGCGGAGATCTCCCCGGAGGACACGGAGGTCACCTTTGAGGGGGACGGCCGGGTGAGCCTGCCGGAGCTGGACGCGCTGCTGGACCGGAGGCCGAACCTGAAGCGGGTGAACCTCTGGGGAAAGCAGACGGTGCTGAAGGAGATTCCGCCGCTGATGGAGCATCACCCGGACGTGGAATTCGGGATGACCATCACCCTGAATCCCTCCCACGTGCTGCGGACGGACATGACCGCCTATTCCACCCTGGGCAGGCAGCCCCAGATCACCAGGGCCCAGACCTGGTACTTCACGTATCTGAAGGACCTGAAGGCGCTGGATATCGGGCATATGAACGTGCACTCCCTGGACTTCCTGCGGGAGACGGCCCCGCTGAAGATCCTGATCGTGGCGGACAACGGGCTGAAGGATATCGGCGCCCTGGCGGGGCAGACGGAGATCGAGTACCTGGAGATCTTCAAGAACTATATCACGGACCTGTCCCCCCTCTCCGGGATGACCCAGCTGCGGGACCTGAACATCGGATACAACGATATCCGGGACCTGTCCCCGCTGGACGGGCTGCAGAACCTGGAGCGCCTGTGGACCATGGGCAACTGGTGGCTGCCGGAGGCGGAGATCGAGCGGTTCAGGCAGCTGCATCCGAACTGCGAGGTGGTGACCTGGAGCTACGGCGCCACGGGAAACCGGATGGACAGGAACCAGAAGCAGTTTCCGGGCACCAGCTGGCGCCATCACACCCATTACGACACGATCCACTGGATCTTTGACCACAGCGAGTATATCGGCTGGGACGTGCCTGTGCCCCAGGTCAAGACGGAGAAGGATCCGTAAACGAAACGGAACGCCCCCGGCCCCGGGCCGGAAGGCGGGCGGCTGAGCCGCCCCGGCGGAGAAAGCCCGCCGCGGGGCCCCGGCGGAGAAAGCCCGCCGCGGGGCCCCGGCGGAGGAAACCCGCCGCCCGCCCCGGGAAGCCCGGAGGAAGAACCTGAAACGGAGTTGCGAGGAGGAAGAGCGAATGAACACGCGCGCTGTCAGATGGACGGTCATCGGCCTGATGATCCTTTCCCTGGTATTTCTGGTATCCAGCCCCTCCCAGGCGGAGATCGTGGAGCTGCCCCTGGACCAGAAGGTGCCGGGCCTGCCCGCGCCGGAGGCGAACTGGACCCTGATCCCCGGGGAGGAGGCGCTGACGGACGAGCGGGTGCTCTCCTTCGGAACGGCCCAGCCCAAGGTGCTGAAGTACGACCCGGAGACCCGGACCTGGGCGCCCACGGAGAAGGACGCGGCGGTGTCGAAATTCGCCTGGCACTTCTATGAGGACCCCTCCATCACCGTGCGCTGCGAATACGCCACCCTGCTGCCCGCCTACAAGGCGAAGCAGATCCAGAGCTCCGTCACCTATATCCGGGTGGCGAACGCGAGCCAGGTCCGCACCGCCATGTCCTTCGACAGCTACAAGAAGGGCGGATTCGTGGAAGCGGCGGACATGGCGAAGCAGAAGAACGCGGTGGCGGCGGTGAACGGGGACTTCTTCAAGTATCACGGAAAGACGGGCTACGTGCTGCGCCAGGGCGAGTTCTACCGGAACAAGCTGAACGGCAAGCGGGACGTGCTGTTCATCGATCAGGACGGAAACTTCTCCGCCATCTACGGCGCCGCGGAGGCGGACGGGGAGGCCTACATGGCGTCCCTGCCGGAGGGGACGACCATCATCAACACCTTCACCCTGGGCCCCGTGCTGGTGGAGAACGGCCAGGCCCGGACCATCGCCGAAACCAGCGTGGCCAGGAGCGGGGAGTTCCAGTGGAAGTATTCCCAGCAGCGGGTGGCCGTGCTGCAGCTGGGGCCCCTGGAGTACGCCGTTGTGGAGGCCTACGGCAAGACCGACGGATCCATGGGCATGACCCTCCAGGAGTTCGCGGACTATATCGCGTACCTGTTCCCGGAATGCGTCATGGCCTACAACCTGGACGGCGGCGGATCCACCAACGTGGTGCTGAAGGGGGAGCGGATCCATACCACCCCCGGACACCGGCAGATCAGCGATATTCTGTATTTCGCGTCCGCCTGGCAGGAGGAATAAGGCATGGAAGCCCTGGAAATCGGAAGCCTGAAAATCTTTCCCCTGGGGGCGGCCCTGGCGCTGGCCCTGGGGATCGGCGCGGTCTGGAGCCTGAGACAGGCGAAGGGGGAGCGGGAGAAGCGGGGGCTGGAGTACTTCTGGCTGATGGCCCTGCCCCTGGGGCTGTTCACGGCCCATCTTGGCTGGTGCCTGTGCAGCCTGGACATGATCGAGGATGAGTTTTTCGAGGTCCTGGGGGACTTCCCCGGCGGGGGATACCTGCTCCTGGGCGCCCTGATCGGGGCGGCCTGTGCCCTGGGCCTGGCCTGCCGGTGGTCGAAGGCCTCCTTCGGGCGGACGGCGGACCTGCTGGCGGGGCCCTTCCTGCTGCTGGGGGCTTTCTGCGCCCTGGGGGAGGGAATCATCGGCGGGGGATACGGATGGAAGGTGGAGGACTGGTTCCTGACGGAGAACAGCATGAGCCTGCTGGCCGCGGAGGAGCCGGGACCCCTGGGCGAATTCTTCGCCCGGTTTCCCTTCGCGGTCCGGGACGCCTTCTACGGATACGCCTGCTGGGCGGTTTTCCTGCCGGCGGGCCTGGCCCTGCTGGCCGGGCTCTGGCGGGTCTGCCGGATGAAGGAGGGCTGGGCCGGGAACCGGGCGGTCTTCAGCCTGAGCTTTTACGCGGCGGTCCGGATCCTGTACGAGAGCCTGCGGCAGGACGATATCCCGAAATGGGGCTTCGTCCGGGTGAACCAGATTCTGTGCGCGGCGCTGCTGGTGATCCTGCTGGCGGTGTGCTGGCTGCGGGTCCGGCGGGGACTGGGCGTTTCCCTGGCGCTGCTCTGCGGCGGCGCGGTGCTGGTCATCGCGATGGAATTCGCGCTGGAGAAGAAGATCAGCCTTCTCGAATGGATGCCCATGGATCTTTGCTATCTGATATCCGGCGCCGGCTGCGTCCTGATGTTCGCGGCGGTGAACCGGCTGCGGAGGGCCGCGGCGAAGCCGGCCCCCGGCGCCTGAGGCCCAGCCGGCCGCGGAAAGGGAAAGGAGACGGAAGATGAAACGCCTGATCGCGCTTTTGCTGCTGGCCTGTCTGCTGCCGGGGGCCTTCGCCGGGGCGGAGGGGGAGATCCGGGGATACGACCGGGAGCGGGGATACGTCTATCTGACGCTGGGGCAGTATATGCAGACGGCGGAGGGAGAGATGAGGCCCATCCTCTGGCGGGTGCTGGCGGCGGATGAGGAGAAGGCCTATCTGCTCAGCGAATACATCCTGTTCGCCCGGCCCATGCACATCACCCGGCGGGAGTGCGAAACCGACGAGCAGAAGGCGGGCTTCAGCCGGGTGGACTACCGGGACGAGCTGAAGGGGGATTTCGCAGGGACGGAGCTGTGCGAGTATCTGAACGGCACCTTCGCGGAGACGGCCTTCACGGCGGAGGAGATGGGCATGCTGCTGCCCTGCGGGGACTACGGAAAGGTGTTCCTGATTCCGACGGAGGATATGAAGGACAAGTCCCTGGGCCTGGGATCCGTGAACCCGGGCACCACCAGCGCGAAGAAGATCGCCCAGGATCCCGGATGCCGGGCCTGGGGCACGGAATGGGCCATCCGGGACAACGGCTTTCCGGAGAGCGAGTATCCGGATCCCCGGGCGAGAACCGTGGGCCGGGCCGGGGAGCATGTGAGCGTGGAGGAGGTCCGGCTCTACGTGTTCCAGGCGAAATATGGCTCCTGCAGCCCCTGGTGGGCCAGGACCCAGTCGAAGACGGACGGAAGGCAGGCGGTGGCCACGAAGGACGGCGGGCAGATCGGGCGCCTGGAGGTGGCCCGGGACAATATCGGCGTCCGCCCGGCGCTGTATCTGGCCATGAACGCCTTTGAGATCACCGGCGGATCCGGGACCCTGGAGGATCCCTGGACCATCGCGCCGAAGCAGTAAGGAGAAGAACGTGAAGGGAAGAATTGGGGGAAGAACGCTGGCGGCGCTGCTGGCGGCGATGATGATGGCTTCCACCGTGCCGGCGGGGGCGGAGACGGCCGCGGAAACGGCGGAAGCGGAAGCGGCGAAGACGGCGGCTGAGACCGCGGAGACTGAGGCGGCCCCGGCCGCGGAAACCGCGGGCGAAACGGAAGCGGCGGAAACCGCGGCCCCGGAGACGGAAGCCGCCCCGGCACTGGATCCTGTTCCGGCGCTGGAGCTGCCGGCGGCGGAGGGCGGGCGGATCACGGAGATCCCCGTGGACCAGGACAGCCGGAAGGAATCCATCGAGCCCTGGCCGGACCGCTACATCTACCGGGACGGGGGCGAGGCCGCCACGGGATACGCGGATCCCTCCATCACGGTGAACCTGGGATGGGGCCGGATCTATGAGACGAACTATGTCTACGCCCGGGTGAAGATCGCCTCGCCCACCCAGCTGCGGACGCTGCTGGCCTCCCCGGTGACCTCCAACAACAAGACCCCCGGCCACGATCTGGCGAAGCGGGTCAACGCGGTCGTCGCCATCAACGGGGACTTCTGCGGCGGCGACGGGGTGGAGCGGTGCGCGCTGATGCGCCAGGGAAAGATGCTCCGCCTGCGCTGCGACGGCAATTTCGACATCCTGGCCGTGGATCAGGCCGGGGACTTCCACATCCTGCTGAACGGGAAGGACGAGGATGTGGCGGCGATCCAGGATCAGTGCGTGAACATCTTCACCTTCGGTCCCGCCCTGGTCATGGACGGTGAGCCCCTGCGGGGGCGGACCCGGGTGAACCTGGGGGCGGGCAAGGCGGCCCAGCGGATGGCGATCTGCCAGACGGGGCCCCTGGAGTACCTGCTGATCACCAGCGAGGGCCCGGAGGATCCGGGATCCAAAGGGCTGAACATCGACCAGTTTGTGGATCTGGTCAGCTCCTTCCCGGGGGTGCGGCAGGCCTACAACCTGGACGGAGGCTCCTCCGCCACCCTGGTGTTCCGCAAGAACGGGAAGAACTGGGTCAAGGTCAACGCCCCGAACAACGGGAAGATCCGGCCCCTGAAGGATATCATCTTTTTTGCCACCGCCTGGGAGGAGCCCTGAGCGAGGGGCGGGGAAGGAGAAGACCTATGCGAGGAAAGATTCTGAAGCGGATTCCGGCGCTGATCCTGGCCGCGGCGCTGGCGGGAAGCGGCGCCGCCCTGGGGGAGGCGCCCGCCGGGGAAAAGGCGGTCCGCCCCCCGGTGGAGAGCGCCCTGAGCGCCGACGGCCTCAGCTACGACGACGGGACGATCTCCGTCAGGATTGAGCCGGACACGGCCCATGACACGAAGATCTACTGGGTTTCGGTGAAGATCTCGGATCCCTGCCAGCTGGGCACGGCGCTGGCGGGCCCCAAGGGAACGGACAAGACGCTGAACCCCATGGCGATGGCGAAGCGGGCGAACGCGGTGCTGGCCCTGAACGGGGACTTCTTCTCCGGCCACGGCAGCGGCGTGGTCTACCGGGGCGGCCAGCTGCTGCGGGATGTGCCGGCCTATACCCGGGATGAGCTGATGATCGATGAAAAAGGCGATCTGACGATCCTGGCGGTTCCGCCCTCCACAGGGCAGGGCCGGATCCGGGAGGGCATCGCCGCCTACCAGGCGGATCACCAGATCCGGGAGGCCTTCTGCTTCGGCCCGGGGCTCATCGCCGACGGGGAGGTCCAGAAGTTCAACTACACGGAGAAAACCTCCTGCGGATATCCCACCCGTGCGCAGCGGATGATCTTCTGCCAGACGGGCCCCCTGGAGTATCTCTTCCTGGCCACGGAGGGCCCGGAGCAGAACGAGCCGGGGCTCACCGTGCCGGAGTGCGTGGAGCTGCTGACGGAGCGGGGCGGCGTGCTCCAGGCCTACAATCTGGACGGGGGCAACTCCACGGCCATCGTGCTGTGCGGGGAGAAGATCAACGCCCGGGACTCCAAGCCCCGGGACATCGCGGACATGATCGTTTTTACGTCGCTGGCGGATCAGGCGGCTCAGCCCTGAGCCGGGGATCCGGCGGAGCGGCGGATCCGGGGACGGGCCCCGGGACATTGCAGACATGATCGTATTTACCACCCTGGCCGGGAATGAATGACCCGGGCCGGAGCGTGGCAGGCAAAGGAGGAGATTGACATGAACGGGAAAAGATGGATCAGCCTGGCGCTGGTCCTGGCATTGATTCTTTCCATGGGATGCGCCCAGGCGGAGAAGCGCCTGACCAGAAAGGAAATTCAGGCGGCCACGGAGGGACTTTCGGACGAGGAGCTCCGGGCCTGGTGCGCGGAGCGGTTCGCCGCGTCGGAGCACTCGGACCCCGCGGAGATTCCCTGGCCGGACAACCGGGGGGAGGACGGATACCTGCCGGAGGGCGAGTTTGTCCATGAGGATCCGGAGAAGGGCCTCTGGGCCTATCTCAGCAGCTCCCTGCAGGTGACCATCGTGAAGCATCATCTGTCGGAGCTCCCCTATACCTGGTTTGAGGCGGAGGTCATCTTCAGGCCGGAGGAGGAAATCTTTACCCAGCATGTGTACGTGAACGCCAAGTTCAAGGGCCAGCAGATCTGGCCGGAGACCCTGGCCCAGACCAGCCGGATCATCTTCGCGGTGAACGGGGATTATCATGACGACCGGGTGTCCCAGAAGCGGCCCACGGGCAACATCATCCGGCAGGGCGAGGCCATGTACAACCACAATCCGAAGCGCTCTCTGGTTTTCCCGAACCTGGATACCCTGGCCATCCGGAACGACGGCAGCTTCCAGGTCTACGCGGGGGAGGAGATCACGGCGGACGAGCTGCTGGCCCAGGCCTCTCCGGAGGATCCGGCCTTTGTGCACGACGCGCTGTCCTTCGGGCCCTATCTGGTGAGGGACGGGAAAATCCGCTTCTATGAAGGCAAGAACGCGGAGAACCCGGAACCCCGCTGCGCCTACGGCATGATCGCTCCCGGCCATCTGTTCTTCGTCATGGCGGAGGGCAAGATGCCGAAGAAAACCGAGGAGCAGGGCATGGACCTGTGGGAGCTGGCGGAGCTGATGTACGCCCGGGGGTGCGTGGAGGCCATGAATGTGGACGGCGGAAGCACGGCCACCATGATCTTCATGGGCGAGCGGGTCCACCGGACGGGAAAGGGCATCGGCAAGTCCCTGGGGTCCCCCCGGAACCAGTTTGAGCTCTTCGGCATCGGCACCAGCGAACTGGTGCATACCGACAAGGTGGACGGCCCGAAGAAGAAGTAAGGCGCGGAGGAAAAGAGGATGGGCAGAAGGATTTGCTGCTTGCTGCTGGCGCTGGCGATGATCCTGGCGGCGGGCGTCTGCGGCGCGGAGGAGCCGACGGTGGGGCCGAGTCTGGACGGGCATCTGCAGATCCGCCCGGGCATGACGGCCTTCTCCACCCTGAAGGGGAGGCAGGAACCCCGCTACACCGCGGAGGACGTGGCCGGCCCCCTGATGGAGAACTGCCCGGACCTGCTGGCGCTGGACCTGGGCCACAACGACGTCAGCGATCTGACCTTCCTGAAGGCCTGGCCGAAGCTGCGCCGGCTGATCGTGGTGGACTCAAAGACCCCCATCACGGATATTTCCCCCCTGGCGGAGCTGGACGATCTGGAGTACGTGGAACTGTTCATGCAGAACATCACGGACATCTCGCCCCTGGCGGGAAAGTCCCACCTGATCGACCTGAACCTGGCCCACAACGACATCACGGACCTGACGCCCCTGCATTCCTGCACGGGGCTGAAGCGCCTCTGGATTTCCTATAACCGGCATCTGTCCGACGACCAGATCAAGGCCTTTCAGCAGGCGGTGCCGGACTGCCGGGTGGTGATCGGGGAGTGGTCCTCCACCGGCATGGGATGGCGGGAGACCGCCGCGGGCCCGGTGCCCCACTACGAGATTCTGACCCGCAGCTTCCGGGAGGGGGTCTACATCCCCTTCGAGGATTCCGCCCCCCTGGAGGAGGAGCCGGCCTCGGGCGGCGGAGGAGCGCCGGAAGAGGCCGCCTCTGACGCCCGGCCCGCTTCTGAATCCGACGAAGTCCGGGTCATGGTCCGGAACGGGGGCAGCTTCGTCTACGTCCTCCGGGAGGACGGCACCATCGTCGGATGGGGGGACAACCGGATGGGCCAGCTGGGCACCACCCCCACGAAGCTGCTGCTGAAGCCCCAGACCGTTGCGGACGGCATCGACGGGGCCCAGGTGGCGGACATCCAGTGCGGCAACGAGAATACGCTCTTCCTCCTGAAGGACGGCACCGTATGGACCTGCGGCACCTATGCCCGGGGCACCCAGGGGCTGGGAAGGCTGAACGGCATCGTGAAGACCCCGACCCGGATCCCGGGCCTGGAGCGGATCGTCCAGATCACCTGCGGCTTCGGCCACAACGCGGCCCTGGACGCGGACGGGCATATCTGGATCTGGGGCCGGAACGACTACGGCCAGCTGGGCATCGGCAGCAAGGCCTCCAGGGACCGGCCGGAGATGCTGCCCCTGGAGAACATCACGGCCGTGAACTGCGGGGGAAAATTCACCCTGGCCCAGGACCGGGAGGGAACCCTCTGGGGATGGGGTTCCAACACCTATCAGGTGCTGGCCCCCGGCCGGAAGGAAGCCTACCTGGTACCGACGCGGCTGGAGGGCTTTGAGGGAAAGAACATCACCGCCTTCTCCGGCGGGTCGGACTGCGCCTTCTGGCTGGACGATCAGGGGACGCTGTGGACCCGGGGCCGGAACGAGTACAGGCAGCTGGGATCCCAGGCGGCGGCCTGGAAAACCTCGCCGGAGCTGACCCAGGTGGATATCCCGGAGAAGGTGAAGACGGTGTACGCCTACTCCGCGGCCACGGCCGCGCTGACGGAACAGGGAAACGTCTATATCTGGGGAAGCACCAGCGCCGGCCAGCTGGGAACCGGGAAGAGCCCGAACGGGACCTATCCGGTGCTGGTCTGGGACGGGGGCGACGCGGAGGAGGCGGCCATGGGCAGCCTGATCAGCTCCGTAAGGACCCGGGACGGAAAGATCTACATCTCCGGATACAACGCCTACGGCCAGCTGGGGGACGGCACCACCCGCAGCACCTCCGTCTGGAGCTGGAACGGCACGACGGTGCGGTAAAGCCGGCGCGGCCTGGACGAAGCTCCAGGCCTGCGCGGCGGACAGGAAAAGCCCCGCCGCGCGGCAGGGACAGAACGAGCGAAGCGGGGATGAGCTGATCCGCCGCGGACGAAGGAGGACACGGACCATGTCAAAGTATATTTCCGACGCAGTGATCCGCAGACTTCCCGTATACTACCGCCACCTGCGGGAGCTGGAGATGGCGGGCGTGAAACAGATCTCCTCCCAGGAGCTGGGCCAGAAGATGCAGATGACCCCCTCCCAGATCCGGCAGGACATCAACAGCTTCGGCGGCGCCGGCCGCCAGGGTTACGGCTATCCGGTGCCGGAGCTCCGGGCGCACATCCGGGAGGTCATGGGCCTGGACCGGGAGCACCGGATGGTGATCTTCGGATCCGGCCGCATGGGCCAGGCGGTGGCCAACTACGCGGGCTTTCCCCGGGAGGGCTTCCGGACGGTGGCCTTCTTCGATTCGGACTCCCGGAAGGTGCGGCAGCGGGAAGGCCAGATCCCGGTATACTCCGCCGAGGAGATCGAGAACCGGCTGCCGGGGCTGGAGGCGGATATCGCCGTGCTGGCCGTGCCGGCGGCCGCGGCCCAGCCGCTGCTGGACCGGATCTGCGCCGCGGGGGTCCGGGCGGTCTGGAATTTCGCGCCCGTGGACCTGGAATACCCCCCGGACACGACGGTTGTGAACATGCATCTGAGCGATACGCTGTATATCCTCAGCTATCTGACGAACCGGAAGAACGACTGAGCCGCGGAGCGGGCCGCGGAACCGCGTCATGAACCGGGTCATGAACCGGGTCATGGAACGGGCGGCGCGCCGGGTCACGGAAAGGATCATGAACCGCGTCACGCATCGCGTCACGGAATGAGTCATGGGAAGAAGAAAAGATTACGATCTGTATGAAGGGGACGGGGAAGTGATCGGCGGGGAAACCCGGCCGAAGGCTTCCCCGCTGCCCGGAAAGCAGCCCCTGGGCCGAGAGGAGGAGCTGCGGGAGCGGGACCGGGCGGCCCGGCGGGCGGAAGCCACCGTCACCCGGCGCCGGTTTTTCGGGATCCGGGAGGAGGACGACGGGCTGGGGGAGGCGCCCCCGCTGTACGACGACCTGGACCGGGATCCGCTCCCCCTGCCGGAGGTCCCCGCCCCAAGGCGGAGGAAGCGGCTGAAGCATCGGGGGGCCTGGATCGCCTGGTCGGTGTTCTCCCTGATGGGCATTCTGCTGTGCGCCTGGCTGCTGATCCCCCAGGTGACGGGGACCCGGTACCGCTTTCTGCCCACCGCGGCCTTCGCCAACGGGAACCTGATCCGCTATGATCCGCGGACCTACGCGGATTTCCGCGGATGCGCGGGTGAAATCTTTACGGACAGGATTTATCCCGGGGTCTATGTGGACGGCCTGCACGTGGGCGGCATGACCCGGGAGGAGGCGGAGGCGGCGGTGACGGCCGGGGCGGATATGTCCGGGCAGGATTTCGACATCATCATCACCGTGGGGAACCAGAGCTGGCACGTGACGCCGGAGCGGGTTCCCGTGAGCCGGAACGTGGCCGGGAAGGTGGCGGAAGCCTGGGCCCAGGGCCGGGGAAACTCGGCCCAGCTGCCGGAGGGAGTCCGGACGCCCTTTCAGGAAAGGGTGAACCGGGCCTCCGACCTGCGCAGCTTTCCCGTGAGCCTGACCACGGAGAAGAGCTGGGACCACGATGCCCTGCGGACGCTCTGCGCGGGCATCGCCAACTATGTGAACCGGGATCCGGTGAACAGCACGGTGGCCACCTTCGACTTCGGCACGAAGGCCTTCACCTTCACGGAGGATCAGCCGGGGGTGTATCTGGATCCGGACCTGATCTACCGGAAGACGGCGGCCCTGCTGGACGCCGGGGACTATTTCAACACGGTGTTCCTGACGCCGGAGCGGGTGCTGGCGGAGGTGACCCGGACGGAGCTGATGAACAGCTTCGGCCTGATCTCCACCTACACGACCCGGACCACGGACAACAGGAACCGGAACACCAACATCCGCCTCAGCGCCCAGGCCATCAGCGGCACCACGGTGCTGCCGGGGGAAACCTTCAGCTTCAACGGGACCACCGGCGAGCGGACCGCGGCGAAGGGCTATCTGCCCGCGGCGGCCATCTCCGGGGGCCAGAGCCGGGACGAGATCGGGGGCGGGGTCTGCCAGACCAGCTCCACCCTGTTCAACGCGGTGGCCCGGGCGAACCTGGAAATCGTGGAACGCAGCCCCCACGCCTGGCCCTCCAGCTATGTGGAGAAGGGCTTTGACGCCACGGTGAACTGGCCGGATCTGGACTTCAAATTCCGGAACAACACGGACCAGCCGATCTTCATCATCGCCGGATACGAGAACCGGAAGGTGACCGTCAGCGTCTACGGCATGAGCCTCGGGGCCGACGTCAGCATCGATCTGGAGAGCGTGGTGGTCCGGGAGCTGCCCCAGCCCGAGGGCACCAAATATGAAATCAACACCGCCCTGGCCCGGGGGGAGAGCAAAAAGACCGTCACCACGAAAACACTGCCCCAGCCGGAGGGAACGAACTATGTTATCAACACCTCCCTTCGCCCCGGGGAAAGCAAACGGACCGTCACCGGGCGGAAGGGCTACGTGGTGGAGACCTGGAAGATCCGGAAGCAGGGCGGCAGCGAAATCAGCCGGGAGCTGCTCTGCACCTCCACCTACAGGGCGTATCAGGAAACCATCGAGTACAATCCGTATCCGTGAGGCCTCCTACGCGGTGGGCGGAATCGTGTTCGCGCTCATGGCAGCGCTGTGGATCATCCCCTACCTCCGGTAGTGGAACGGAGGGAAGACCTTTTTATTCCGTTCCTGCTTCGGACCGCGGGCAGGTCCGGACAGGACGGCCGGACGGGAAGAACCATCCCCGTCCGGAATCTTTCTTTTCAGGAGTGTGCGGAAATGGGCTGGCATGTTGTCAGATACAGCTTCACGCTGGACCGGAAGCGCGGATTCGGCGTTCTGTTCAACGAGGAAAAAAACCATGTCTACCAGGATTGCTTCTATGAGGACGGAAGCCTGGCGCCGGCCGCGGGGCTTGAGATCTTTTCCTATGCCATCGACCAGCTGGCCCGTTACGGCGAAGATGATCCCTGGGGGCCGCGCATGGGCCCGAAGACGGCGGAGATATACCGGAAGCTGGTGGAGACAGGCTCCGCGGCATTCATCCCGGGGAAGGACGGCGCCATGACGGTCCGGCTCACGGCGGGAACGGAGACGGCGGAGATCCGGGTTCAGCGGGGACACTATTCCTTCGATGTGCAGTGCGGATGCGGAAAGAGCGGCTGCCCCCACAGAAAGGCCGCCGCCACGCTGATGAGAAGACGGCTGGACGCGCTGCAGCATGCCTACGCGGTGACTGATCTGCCGGTGGACAAATCCGTATTTCTCGATC
>CAMVDI010000020.1 GCA_947166205.1 uncultured Clostridia bacterium | reverse complement strand
TGCTGATGTGGTAGGCAAGCTGCAGCATCAGGAAGCTTTTTCCAAGCTTTGGCGCACCGGCGAACAAGTAGGTGCCAGGATACAGAAGACCATCAATGATGCATACGCTGTTTACATTGGAAGACCGGTATGGACTGACCATCGAGATCCGTGACGGGGAAGTGCTTTTCCGTGTTGATCCCCGGAAAGGGAAGGAAGCTGCCAGACTGAATGAGATGGTGTATTCGTGGGCTACGGTGATGGAAAAGTACCGTGCCGGTGAAATCAGCAAGGAAGAATATGATAACTGGCGGTACAACTATCCGCGGGATGATAACTCCCGGATCCGGGCACATGTTTTTTCTGCCGGGCTGATGGACAGTATCGTTCAGGATGTGAAGAAATAACACTCTGACAGACCTCCTTTGGAATAACAGGCAATATGAAAAGGGCCAACTGACATCAGAAAATCAGTTAGCCCTTTTTTCGTTATTCTATGGAGTTCAATCAGTTTTATCAGATGTTGCCAAATCGTTGCCAACCGCCCTTTTAAAAGATCAACTTTCCTTTGCTTTCAAGGGTTGTAGCTGATTTGACCGTCATTCGAACTCTTTATTCCTGCCATTGAGCCAGCATTTCCCGCATCCAGGCGTATACGTCCATGCCGTAGACCCGGCGGAGGTTTTCGGGGGTCATGACCTGGCGGAGGGATCCCTGCGAAACGCTTTTCCCCCGGTCCAGCAGCACCGCGTGGGTTCCGAACATTCCGGCGAGGCTCAGGTCATGCACGACGGAGAGGACGGCCCGGCCAGGCGCCTTCAGCCATTCCCGGATCAGCGAAAACACATGCTGCTGATACTTCAGGTCCAGATGATTCGCGGGTTCATCCAGAATCAGAACCGAAGGATTCTGGGCAAAAACCTGGGCCAGGAAAACGCGCTGGGTTTCACCGCCGGAAAGCGTCAGCATGCTGGCATGGCGCAGATCCGTGAGGCCTGTGATCTCCAGCGCCCTTTCGACCTGGGCTTTTCCATCCTCATCTTTGGCGGAGAAGAAACCGGACTGATGGGCATATCTGCCCAGACTGACCACTTCCTCCACTGTGTAGGCATAGCTGACGCTGTTCCGCTGGGACAGAACGCCGATGCGCCGCGCCAGCTGCGAGGGCTTCAGCCCGCGGATGTCCTGCCCTTTCCAGAGAATCCTGCCGCTGTAGGGGATCCCCTGCGCGATGGTCTCAATCAGAGTCGATTTCCCGGCGCCGTTGGGCCCGGCGAGCATCAGCCACTGACCTTCCTCCAGATGAAAGGAAAGGTCATCGAGTACCGTATGGCTGCCGTAGCGGACGGTCAGATGTTCTCCCTGCAGCATGCTGATCACCCGGCCTTTCTTGTATGATAGAAGATGATCACGAAGGCGGCCGCTCCAACCAGGGAGGTCACCACGCCGATGGACAGCTCGATGGGACTGAGAATGGTCCGGGCGGTCAGGTCCGCCAGAAGAAGGAAAATCGCCCCGGAAAACAGGGACGCCGGGAGCAGCCGCCGGTGATTGGGCCCCACCAGCATCCTGGCGATATGCGGCATCACCAGCCCCACAAAGCTGACGGTGCCGGAGATGGAGACGCACACGCCGATCAGCACGGAAACCGTGATCAGAATGATCAGCTTCACCCGCCGCACGTTGATCCCGATATGGCGCGCGTTGTCCTCGCCGATGGCGAAGGCGTTCAGCTCCGGACTGAAGCGGTAAAGGATTCCGCCGCAGACCAGAAGGGCGAGAGCCAGCAGTTTCACCTGGTCGTAATTGACCCCGGAGAAGGATCCCAGGGTCCAGAAATTCAGCGACCGGGTATGTTCGCTGGCGAAGGTGACGATCAGCGAGATGATGCTGGAGATGAACATGGTGAAGATGACGCCGATCAGGATGATGCTGCCCGTGCTCAGCGAACGGTCCAGCGCGTAGGCGAGGGACAGGATCAGCACCAGGGATCCGAAGGCAAAGGTCATGGCCGTGACCATGATCCCGCCGTAGCGGGACCCCGGCAGCGTCAGCCCCGCAGCCATGGCGACCACGGCGCCCAGCGCCGCCCCGGAGGACACGCCCAGGGTGGAGCCGTCCGCCAGGGGGTTGCGCAGCAGTCCCTGCATGGAGGCGCCGCATATGGATAAAGCCGCCCCCGCCAGCGCGACGCACAGGACCCGGGGCAGACGGACATTTAGGATGATGTTTTTCGCGATATGGTCCGGAACGGCCACGCCGCGGACCGTGTTCCACACCGCGGTGACCGTGTCCGGAAAGGGGATGCTGACGCTGCCTGTGCAGACGCACAGAACCATCGTCAGGAAAAGCGCCGCCGCGAGCAGGAGATAGGTGAGGGGAGAAAAGCGTTCCCGCCTTAACCGTCGTGAATTCTGCATAGGAACCTCATGAAGATCTATGGGGAGCCGGGCAGCCCGGCTCCCCATCGGGGATGGATCAGGCAGCGGGAGCCTCTTCGGCTTCGATGCCGTTGATGAAGTTGAAAAGCTCAATGGCGGCGTCCTTCAGCCGGGGGCCGGGCCTGGAGATGGCGGTGGAATCCGCGTTGAAAATGGTCCCGTTCCGGACGGCCTTCAGATCCGACCAGCCTTCACGGCCCATGATTTCCTCCACGGGGGTGGGGCCTTCGCCGAAGTACATGGAGATGGTCACGATATAGTCCGGATCCCGGGCCAGGACCTGCTCCTCGCTGATGGCGGCCCAGTCTTCCACATCGGCGAAAGCGTTGGTCAGGCCGCACATTTCCGCCAGTTCATCCATGAAGGTGCCCTTGCCGGCCGTCCACAGACCGTACTGCAGCGGGGAAACCTCGAAATAGACGGTCTTGCCTTCGTTGCTGCTGTTGGCCCGGATATTCTCAAAGGCTGCCTGCATATCCGCGATCACCGCTTCGGCGTTGTCCTCCTTGCCCATCAGCTGGCCGATCATGCGGATGGAATAATACACGCCTTCGATATCAGCGGCCTTGCTGACGACAACCCGGACGCCGTTTTCTTCCAGCTGCTTGACCTGCTCCTCGGTCTGGGCCATATCGTTCATCAGCACAACCTGGGGCTTGAGGGCGAGAATCTCCTCGATGTTCGTCTCATTTCCGGACTGCACCACCGGCACGTCCAGGATGGATTCGGGATAATCCACGTACTGCCCGCGGCCGACGATCGCGTCCTCGCAACCGATCGCGCACAGGATTTCACAGTCGGAAGGCTGCATGACAACGATCCGGGTCGCCGGCTCGGTCAGGGTGACTTCGCGGCCGAACATATCCGTCACGGTGACGGCGGTGCCTTCCGCCAGGGAAGCGGCCATGCTGAAAACCATCAGCAGGGCAAGAAACAGGGAAACCAGTTTTTTGGACATCTTCTGTCCCTCCTCATAAAGATGATCAAATGAATCAGCGGGAGGGTCCCCTCACAAAGAAAAGCGTCCCTCCCCGAGGCACGCCAACAAAACCTGCGGATGAATCCCGCAAGTTTCATAGCATATCCCACCCCCAGGGGAATGATCAATTCACGGTGTAAACAAGTCTCCCGGCTTGGCCTCATCCTACTTGCACACCTTCCCGCTTTCGCAGTGGCTTCAATTACGTGCGTTCGTCCGCTTCACGGTTACTGGGATAGCCCGGAACTTTCATCCGTGTTCCTATGACGCGGCATCTTCCGAAACCGCGCCGCGCATCGCTGCGCAGATACACCGGCTATTCATTTGTCATTCTGATTATATGATTCGGAAAAACAGACGTCAATGTATTCCGGATTCTTTTCCGCCGGGCGGGAGGATCCGGAACCGGCGGATACTTCCGGAACCGCCGGATGCTTCCGCGGAGGATTCTCAGGAACCGATATCCTGCCCGAAGACTTCCAGAGCCCGCAGGGAAGGGAAGGCGGAGGGATCGTTGCTTTTGATCATGCGCTCGAGACGGAGCCAGCGGATTTTCCGGCGGCCCAGGTCAATCCACTGCCGTTCCCCCGTCTTCTCCAGATCGAAGGATATGACTTCCCCGTCGGACGCGGCCGCGTGCCCGGAAACCCAGTAGGCGTCATGGGGAAAATCCGCCCGGAGCGTCAGGGCCATCCTGTCCGCAAGGACGTCCCGGCCGAAGTCCAGCAGGCACCAGGCATCCTCCCGGGCGCCGATTCCCCAGCTTTCATAGGGCCATTCGCCGTGGAAGGTATTGAAACGCAGCCCGTCGATAACGTTCCGGGCGGCGAACACGGATTCATTCCGTGTTTCCACGTTGGCGGTACAGTGGGGATAGAAATCCGTATCCCCGCGCAGATCCAGGGGGTTCCGCGCAAGATCGCGGCAGGCGGACAATTCGGGCCCGGTCATGAGACGGGCGGAAACGATGTGCCGTTTCGCGTCGTAGAGTCCCGCCGGATAGGCCAGACGGTGCTCCCCGAACGGAACGCGCCAGTGCATGCTTCCCTCCGGGAGAAAGACTTCCCCCTGAAGCATGGAAGCGTCGATGCCGACCCGGAGATGGGCTCCCGGGGAGGTCTGGAAGACCAGGGTGTCGCCCTCCTCCCAGACCCGGTCAAAGCACAGCAGGGCTTCCTGGGAATGTACAGCTTCAAACAGCGGCGTTCCGCCCCTGTCCATCAGGCAGATTCGAATCATAGGCTGCTCCTTTCAGATCAGAATTCTTCCGGTATTCTTATTCGTGCCAAATCGGTCTTTCCCTTCAAAGAAAACACAGGGGGACGGCGAACACAAGGGGACGGTCCTTTTATGCGAATCAGACGAGAGTCAGACCTGTCAGGGGATGGCCCTCCTGTCTTGCTGCAGGCGGTGTGCCGCAGACTCTGACGGCATCTTGAATTCCTATTCACCCTAAGGTATAATAGGTTGTATTTTTGCCGCGGAGCAGCCCTTTGCGGGCTCCCCGCAAGGGGCTGCAATCCGGCTGCCGCCCGCAGGGCGGCGATTCGGCCCTGTACAGGGCATTCGGGAGGAGGGGAACCAGGATGATTTCAACCAGGGGACGATACGCGCTGAGGGTCATGATCGATCTGGCGGAACACGGTGATACCGGGTATGTTCCGCTGAAGGATATCTCCGAGCGGCAGCAGATTTCAAAGAAGTATCTGGAAATCATTGTCCGCGATCTGGTAAAGGGAAAGATGCTCACCGGTGTCAGCGGAAAGGGCGGCGGATACAGGCTTTCCAGAAAACCGGAAGATTATCCCGTGGGAGAAATCCTGGAGCTGATGGAAGGTTCCCTTGCGACGGTGGCCTGCCTTTCCTGCGAAGCCGCCCCCTGTCCCCGGGCCGGGGACTGTCGTACGCTTCCGCTGTGGTCGGAGTACGACAGGCTGACCCATGATTATTTCTATGGAAAGACGCTGAAGGATCTGACGGAAAGACCGGGGACTGAATCCTGAGGCGGACGCGAAGAGGATCCATTTTTGACAGGGAGAAACAGACCGGATGAGAGCGGAAAAGAACACGGAAGCGCTGAAGGGGAGCCTTCTGCTCCTGCTGGGCGCGGCGATCTGGGGCGCGGCGTTTTCGGCGCAGCGCATGGGAATGGACCATGTGGGTCCCTTTACGTTCTCCGGAATCCGGATGCTGCTGAGCGGGGTGGTTCTGATCCCCTTCGCCCGCTGGTCTGAAAAACGGCGCTATAAATCCAGGACAAGAACAGAAGAGGATACTCGGCTTCAGCGGAAGGCCGGCCTTTTATGCGGCCTTTTTCTCTGTGTGGCCACTTCGCTTCAGCAGTCCGGCCTCGTGACGGTATCCGCCGGAAAAGCGGGTTTCATCACGGCCCTGTATGTGGTGCTGGTGCCCATCGCCGGATGGCTCATTTTCCGCTCACGGGCAGGCTGGGTGGTGTGGATCGGAGTTTTCGCCGCGCTGATCGCCCTGTATCTGCTCTGCGTGCCTTCCGGGGGATTTCAGGTGGAGAAGGGGGACGCGCTCCTGGTCGGCTGCGCGGTCTGCTTTACGGGACAGATCCTGTGCATTGACCGGTATGTCCAGAAGGTGGACGGCATGGCGCTGGCCAGGGATGAGTTTCTGCTGTCCGGCGCGGTTTGCATGGGGATTGCCCTGCTGACGGAAAAGATTTCCCCGGAAGGCATCCTGGAGGCGGCGGTTCCGATTCTGTATACGGGAATCATGTCCGGAGCCGTCGGATATACGCTGCAGATCTACGGCCAGCGCACGGTGAATCCGACCGTGGCCTCCCTGCTCATGTGCATGGAATCCGTCTTTGCGGTTCTGACGGGAATCATTCTGCTGGGCGAAGCCATGACGGGCAGGGAAGCGGCAGGATGTGTGCTGATGTTCGCCGCGGTGATCCTGGCGCAGCTGTCCCCCATGATTTCCCGGCGGAAGAAGGAAGCGCCGTCTTCGCCTTCCTATTCCTCCCCCAGCAGATGAACCGTCCGGTATCCGTGCCCGACGGCCGGGAGAAACCTGTTCAGAATGTCCTCCGTCCTGATTTTCAGGCTGGAAGTACAGACGCAGGGATGGCATCCGATATACTCGTCCCGAAGCACATCTTCATCGATCAGAAGCTGGACCGCCCGGCCGCTGTCATTCATGAGTCCCATGATGCTCACCGCGCCGGGTTCAATATCCAGATACTTCAGCATATCCTCCGGCTCCGCGAAAGACAGCCTGGCTGATCCGATCTGCGCGGACAGCTCCTTGGTTTTGAACTTCTTTCCTCCCGGCATCATCAGCAGATAGAAATTCGTTTTCTGACGGTTGCAGAGAAACAGATTCTTGCAGATGACCACGCCAAGAACCGAGTCGATGACATTGCAGGCCTCCATGTTGTCCGCCCGTTCGTGATCCGTGCGGAAATAGGATATGCCAAGGCGATCCAGAAAATCATAGGTCCTGACTTCTCTGGGCAGACGCCCGTCCGTGCTTTCCGGACGCCCCTGATAAAGCTCCATTCTGATCTCCCTGCGGTGCGGCGCCGCGGTGAAAAGCCCATGAAAGTCCGCCGCGGAATTGGACTTTCAGCTCTCCCGACAAGGATAATTCAGGCAGGCCGGTCCTTTTCGTTCCTCCAGAGACGAAGAATGCCGCCCATGGGGCGGCAGGATGAAACAGCGGGACGGTCTTTTTCGTTCCACCGGAACGGAAGGCCGGGGAACAGCGCCGGGATCAGTCCCCGGTCAGAGGTACGTATCCCGCCTGGGCGATACAGCGCTGGCCCTCCCCGGAGGTCATCCAGCTGACGAAGCGCTCCGCGTTCTCATTGCCCTTCACATACACCGCGTAATAATAGACCGTGAAGGGATAGGTTCCGTTCCGGAAGTTCTCCGCCGTCGGCGCGGCGCCGTCCACGGCCAGCACCTTCAGGCTGCCGCTGCGGTACAGGCTGTCCACATAGTACAGGTAGGAGTAGCCGATGGCCTCCCGGCTGTTGTCATAGTTTCCGATCTGGGCGATCAGGTCCGCCATCCCGTCGGAGATGTAGTTCGAATCCGCCGCGTCCAGCTGATAGCCGTCCATCACCAGCTCCTCCATGGCGGTCTGGCTGCCGGAGCCGTGGGGCCGCTGATAGGCGTGGATGACGGTGTCCGCCTCTCCGCCGACCTCGTCCCAGCGGCGGTATTTTCCGCTGTAGATGCCGCGGATCTGCTCCGTTGTCAGCCCGTCGACCGGGTTCGCGCTGTTGACCAGGAAGACGAACGCGTCATAGCAGACGGGCACCATCACCAGTTCCGCCCCCGCGTCCTCCGCCGCCTTCCGCTCGTCCGCGTTGGGCCCGGTGCCGATCACCAGGTCGATGGGATGGGTATCGTCCATCATGACGCCCCGGCTGGCGATGGTGACCAGGGGATTGGCCTGCCCGTGGAAGAGGCGGTCGTAGGCATAGGGCGTCGTCGAGAAATTGACGAAGCCGTTCAGATCCTCATCGCTCAGATCCAGCCACTGCCGCGCCAGCTCCATGGCCAGCGGCACGCAGACGGTGGATCCGTCCATGGAGGGATAGTCCCCCCAGGCGCCGATGTACAGCCCCTCGCTGCCTTCCAGCGGGGTGAGCCCGCCCAGCTGAAAATCCCGGGGGTTCTCCACGATCCGCTGCCAGCCCTCGCTCCGGGCCACGGACTGATTGATCTGGCTCCAGGATCCGCCCTGCCCGCCGCTTTCCGCCGCGGCCCCCGCGGTCCCCGCGGCCAGGCTCAGGGCAAGCGCCAGTGCGCCCAACACCCGGAGCAGGTTCTTCCGATGTATTTTGCGATTCATGTGTCTGATCCTCCCTTTCAGGGCTCCGGGCCTCGGGCCCGGAGCGTGATATCACGTTCCCGCGTCAGGGTTCCAGCCCTTCCTGCGTGACGGTGACCAGGTTTTCCTCCCGGACCCAGCCCTCCGCCGCCACCGTGCGGATCCGGGCCCAGCCTTCCGCCCGCTCCATGACCTCGGCCTGTTCGCCGGTATAGGTCCAGGCGGCAGTCTCCCCGGAGGGCGCCGTGAGGATGTAGACCGGCAGCTCAATATCTTCGGCCGTCAGCAGGGCAAAATCCCGGCTGTCCCCGGTCCGGGGACGGTACAGCGCAAACTGGTCGGGGCGGAGCGTGACCTCAATCTCTCTGTCTTCCAGAACCGCGTAGAAGTGAGCGGTCATGGCCTCGTTATCCAGCCAGGCCGCGGCGTAGTCCGATATCCCCGCCTCCGAAAGAACCGCCCGGCCCGCTTCGGTGGGAACGACCCGGGAAACGTGGAAGAAAAGTTCAAAGCTCTGGGGAATGGTGTTTTTCAGATCCACCCATTCGCCCTCATGCAGCGCGGCCCGGCCGTTCCTGATCTCAATATAATAGCAGGAATAGCCGGATTTCAGCGTCTTGAAGGGCTCCGCGGAAGTATCGTCCCGGTATACGGGCACCTCCCCGGTTCCGTTCTCGCCGGACAGCCAGATGGAAGGGGAGGCGGAGGGCTGGCTGTACTCGCCCGGGGCGGAAAGCGTGGCGCCGTTGTCCCCCATAAAGACGGACATATCCTCCCGATAGCTGTAGTCGTGGGAGAAGTCCGCCTGAAGGCCCGGAGGCAGGCTCAGCCGCCCCAGGCTGACACAGTCGGAGAAGGCGTTGGCGCCGATTTCCGTCACGGTCAGCGGAACCGTCAGGCTGCTCAGCCGGCCGCATCCGGAGAAGGCATAGGGTTCGATCCGCTTCAGCCCGATGGGCAGGGAGATCGTCTGCAGTTCGATTCCCCCGCTGCCGAAGGCGCCCCGGGCGATGACCTCCGTGCCCGGGGGCACGTCGTAGTGCGTCTCCTTCCGGCACTCCGGATAATTCAGCAGGGTTTTCCCGTCCGCGGAGAAAAGCACCCCGTCCCGGGAGGAATACCGGGGATTCCCCTCCGCGACGGCCCATTCGGAGAACAATCCCATGGAGAAATCGGGAAGGTTCGCGGTATAGTCCGCGGGAATCACGATCCGCTCGACGGCACCTGCGAGGAAAGCATCGCTGTCCGCGTATTCCAGGCTTCCGGGGAGCGTGATTTCCCGCACATCCAGCCCGAAGACCGCCTCCGCGCCGAGGATGCGGAGCGAGGAGG
Source organism: uncultured Clostridia bacterium (assembly GCA_947166205.1). Next base: position 5,388 of record CAMVDI010000020.1, on the reverse strand, counting down.
GAAAACGCACCTGCCGGATCTGCTCCCCGTATTGGCTGGACAGATCCACATAGCTGCAGGCAAGCTCCCCCGGGAGGATGACCGGGGACACGGTGTGCCGGAGCGATTCGTCCGGCTCCGGCGCGTTATCCGGATCCCCGGATCCGTCCCCGTCCCATCCGTCCTCCGCCCAGCCTTCGTTCATCCCCCAGAACGCGCCCAGGCTGGTGACGCCTTCCCGGAAAACCAGCAGGTCCCCTTCCCTGAAATAGGGCGCCTCCGGCGTGAGCGCGTCTCTCCGCACGAAAGCCCAGACGGTTTTCCCGTCCTGCTCCGTTTCCGCGAGAATCCATTGGTCTCCGCGGTTCTGAAGTAAGTACATCCCGATTACGGTTTCGCCGGGCTGAAGGGTGCGGATCGCCCGCCCGCTGCCCAGAGGGTCATCTGTCAGCGGGGTTTCCTCCAGAACCCGGTACAGCTCCCGTTCCGGGGAAAAGACGCCGATCTCCACGTACAGGTCGAAGCCCTCCGGCGTCCGGATCCATCCGAAGGGCGCGGCCCCTGCCTCACCGTCCCGGGAGATCAGCAGCCAGGCGTCCCCCTGCGCCGCGGCAAGGATCCGGAAAGGTCCGTCCGCGTCGGTCAGGTCCTCTTCCTCCGCGCCGCGCCAGGCTTCGGCGAAGGGCGCCCCGTAAACCGGAATCGCTTCCTCCGGGGAAATGCCCAGCATCCCGAAGTCCGCGTCCGGAATCGTCCTCTCGTCCGGCAGGGTCATCAGGACTTCCGCTCCCGCCGGGACCGCGGAACACAGCAAAAGCGCGAGCATGATCAGCGCTGAAATGATCCAAAATCTGTTTTTCATGGCTCCTCCCGCCTCCGGCGCCCGGTCCGGGTCGATGGCTTTCTTCTATCATCCTATATCCGGCGGGGAAAGTCAATAGGCGCCGCGCCGGGAAGATGAGTGGATACTTTTTCTCTCGCAGTCTGCGGGCCGGGTTTGTTGATCATCCGACATTGCACGCGCGGTAACAGATCACATGATCTTCCTGCTGGTAGTGCCTGTCCGGATCACATTTGAAAGGATGCTGCAGACCGGTTCCTCCGAACCAGTGATAGGGCGTATCCTGTTCCGTCATTCCTTTGCAGATCTCTTCCACGCCGTCTCTCATGCAGCGCATCAGTGAAATATCGTCCGTATCCTGAGCGTGTCCGTGCAGGATGATATCCGCCCGCTCCTGCAGCATCATGACCTTGTCCAGTTCGCTCAGGAACTGTTTCATCGTCAGGCAGTCATCCAGCTGCATCCACAGATGATGGTTGATGCTGTCACCGGTAAACAGAATCCTGTCCTCCCGGAGCAGGAGCAGAATTCCGCCGGGGGTATGGCCGGGAAGACCGAACACCTCCAGTGTCCTTCCTCCAAGATCAATCACATCCCCGGGAAGGATATCCCTGAAAGGCGGAAATGTCTTTTTCCGTTCCTCCAGCATTTTCCGATATTCCGGATCTTCAACAAACATCCGGGCCAGTTCACGGTCAGCCGGGTGAAGATAGGCTTCCTGAAAAAACATGTTGCCGTAGATGTGATCCGGATGCCCGTGCGTATTCACCACCGTCAGCGGCTTGTCCGTGAGTTTCCTGACGGCCTGATAAAGATCATTGTACCCGTTCATGGTATCGATCACACAGGCTCTTTCTTTTCCGACCACCAGATATCCTGTTGCTTCATGCGCTTCATCCATCAGGAAAATACCGGGCATTGTTTCTTTGATGAACAGCTTCTTTTCCTCCATGTTTCGGCCCTCCTTCAATCACGGAAATAAAGGAATTTCGGGATAAACGCCTTATCGCCTCATCATTATGGACTTCCCTGCCGCAAAAATCAATCGACGGACGCGGCATTTTTGTGCTTTTCCAGCTCCTCCCTCATCAGGCGGAACAGATCGGGCCCGCCCCCCCCCCGCGGCAGTTGCAAAACCGGGAATTTCCCGGTATGATATCCCCGGAAAAGAACGGATGCCGGGCGCCGGGCGCGGAGAAGCGGCGAACAGATCGAAAGGGGATAAAACCATGCGTGCAGAACAGCTTCAGGCCCTCCTTGACAGCATGACCCTGGAGGAAAAGGTCGGTCAGCTGGTTCAGGTCAACGCGGGGGATCTGATTTCCAATCAGATGGAGATCACGGGGCCCGAAGGGGAAAAGATTCCCGCGGAGGAAATCAACCGGACGCTGGGCAGCGTTCTGACCTTTGAAAACGCGGCGCAGGCCAAAGCGCTGCAGGAGAAGCATCTGGCGGCGGATGAAAAGAAAATTCCGCTTCTGCTGATGCTGGATGTGATCCACGGCCTGCGGACCACCTATCCCATTCCGCTGGCGATGGGCTGCTCCTTTGACGAGGGGCTGATGGCGGAGTGCGCGGACATGGCCAGGCGGGAATCCGCCGCCTGCGGCGTGCACGTGACCTTCAATCCCATGGTGGATACCGCCCGGGACGCCCGCTGGGGCAGGATCCTGGAGACCTGCTCCGAGGAGCCGCTGATCAACTGCCGCATGGGCGCGGCCTATGTGCGCGCCACCCAGGGGGAGGATCTGTCCGACCCGGAAAACATCGCCTGCTGCGTGAAGCATTACGCGGCCTACGGCGCGGCGGAGGCCGGCCGGGACTACAATACCGTTGAGCTCTCGGAGCGGATGCTGCGGGAGGCGTATCTTCCCGCCTACAAGGCCTGTATCGACGCCGGGGCCAGGCTGGTCATGCCCTCCTTCAACTCCCTGAACGGGATTCCCTCCGTGGCGAACCGGTGGCTGATAAACCGGGTGCTCCGGGAGGAATGGGGCTTCCGGGGCGTTGTCATCAGCGACTACAACGCGATCGGCGAGCTTATGAATCACGGGATGGCGGAGAACCGGAAAGAAGGGGCGAAGCTCGCCATGGAGGCGGGATGCGATATCGACATGGTCAGCAACGCCTATTTCCGGGAGCTGGCGGGGCTGGTGCGGGAAGGCGCCGTGTCCGGGGAGGCGCTGGACCGGGCGGTGATGCGGGTCCTGGAGCTGAAAAATGAACTGGGGCTCTTTGAGAACCCGGTCCGCGGGGCGGACGAGGAAAAGGAGCGGGAGCGCTGTCTTTGCCCGGCCCACCGGGAGATTGCCCGCAGGGCGGCGGAGGAGAGCGCGGTCCTGCTGAAGAACGAGGGCGTGCTGCCCTTCTCCCGGGACGTCCGGAAAAGCGCCCTGGTCGGGCCCTTCGCCGAGGAGCGGCACCTGGTGGGCTTCTGGAGCCGGCCCGGTGCATGGAAGGACGCGGTGACCCTGCCGGAGGGGATCCGGAAGCTGATGCCGGACGCGGAGCTGGTCATCGTTCCCGGATGCAGCGCCGAGATCGGCAGCACCGACGGCAGCGGCATCGACGCGGCGGTGAAGGCCGCGGCGGAGGCGGACGCGGTGATTCTGGCCCTGGGCGAGCCGGAAAACGACAGCGGCGAAGGCCGCAGCCGGGCGGAGCTGACCCTGCCCGGCCGGCAGACGGAGCTGGCCGCCCGGGTGACCGCGGCCAACCCGAATACCGCCGTCCTGCTTTTCAACGGCAGGCCCCTGGTCCTGACGGAGCTGGCGGAGACCGCCCCGGCGATTCTGGAGATGTGGTATCCCGGAACCGAGGCCGGAGACGCCGCCGCCCGGCTCCTGTTCGGGGAGGCGAACCCCTGCGGAAAGCTGTCCGTCAGCATGCCCCGGAGCGTGGGCCAGGAACCGCTGTACTATAACCGGGTCAATACCGGCCGGCCGAAGCCGGAGCCGGACGCGGAGCCGTTCGCCTTCACGAGCTGCTATCTGGACATGCCGAACCTGCCCCTGTATTCCTTCGGATACGGGCTCAGCTACACCTCCTTCGAATACATTTCCCTGGAGACGGACCGGGAGACGATGACGCCGGCGGAGCCGATGAAGGTGACGGTGCGCCTGCGGAACACGGGAAACCGGCCCGGCAGGGAGGTTGTCCAGCTGTACATGCGGGATGAAAAGGCCTCCGTGGTTCGGCCCGTGCAGCAGCTGATCGATTACCGGAAGGTGGAGCTGGCCCCCGGGGAGATCGGGGAGGTCGTCTTCACCGTCACGGAGGAGCAGGTCCGGTTCTGGAATTTCGACTGCCGGCTGGTTTCCGAGCCCGGCTGGTTCGAAATCTCCGCGGGATATGCGGACCATCTGACCTGCACCCGGCGGTTCCGGCTGGAGAAGCCGGAATAAGCGGGCGGACAGGGCAGCCGGTACGCGCCTTTTCAATTGACTTTTGCGCCGTTTTATTTTACTATTCCGCTGAAAAAAGGAACAGGAGATGATCGGGGATGAAAAACAGGTTTACAGGCTGGCTGGCGATGCTTCTGACGGTGGTGATGACCGTGCTTTCCCTTCCGGTGATTCCGGCGCAGGCGGAGAGCCTGTATATCATTCCGGACAGCAACACGCGGCTGCTGACCCGGGAAGAGGTCTGGAAGTACAGGTATGATACCCTGCTGTACGCCTTCAACGAGATCTATGCCCGGCACGGATACAAGTTTGAGACGGGCAGCAGGTGCTACAACTGGTTTACCCAGATGCCCTGGTACAGGCCCAACGAGAGCGAATCCTCCAATAACCATCACGAGAGCTTTTCCCAGTGCTCCGCCATCGAGAACGCGAACCGGGACCTGATCGTCTCTGTCCGCCGGGAGATGCGGGAGCTGGGAACGACGAACCCGAACGGCATCGGGATGCCCACGCCGCCGCAGAACGTGAACCGGCCCCGGGGCTTTGACTATGTGCCCATGAAGGCCGGCCAGAAGCTGGCGGTCTATACCGCGCCGTCCTCCGCGGCGTACCGGGCGAACAACGGCAAGGCTTCCGTCAGCACCAACGGAGCGGTCTACGCCCTGGGCTATGACGGGGGATGGATGCTGATGCTGTATGAGGCGAACTACGCCGGACAGTACCGGATCGGATACATCGAGACCTCGAAGATCCGGGGCAGCGTGCCGCAGCTGGGCCAGCTGACCTGGGACTGGTCGCCCGCCACGGTCGTGACGGACGTAAACCTGACGGACGACCCCGCCCTGACGGGCCGGGCGCTGATCCGGCTGCCGGCGGGCACCCGGGTGAGCTACCTGTCCACCATGTTCAACAACACCGGCTGGGACTATGTCGAGACGACGATCGACGGGAAACAGGCCCGCGGCTTCGTGCCCACCGGGATGCTGGATATCTCCCTGTCCTCGGACGAGGGAGAGGGAGAAGGCTGAGGCGCCGCGGCCGGTCCGGGCGCTCCGCGCTGCGGGCCGGCGCCTGAAACGGAGGGCCGCGGCTGCCCCGCAGCCGCAAACCGGATATGGAAGAACAGAAAAGCAGACGGAGAAAAGCCATCGCCGCGGCGGGCCG
>CAMVDI010000019.1 GCA_947166205.1 uncultured Clostridia bacterium | reverse complement strand
ATGGCCCTTCCGCGGACCGGATCCGGGGACTCTCACGGAACGGATCCAAACGCTTATTACGGCACGGGATCCCAGGGGCCGGGCTCCAGCGGGACGGTTTCTTCCCGCCCGTTGACCCACCAGGCCTTATGCCTCCCGTCCAGCTCCTCCTTCGGCATCCGGAAGCGTTCTTCCGGCACATGGAGCCCGATCGGCCCGCCCTGACGGATCAGCCGGACATAATCCCCGATCGATTCCAGCCTCTTTTCCAGCTCCACGCCGAAAAGCTGCTTCGCGGGGGAGTGATGATTGTCGCTGCCGGCGGTCATCAGCAGCCCCTTTGCTTTTGCGTAGGCAAAGGCCCTCGCGTCGTCCAGGGGCTCGTTTCCGGCATTGGCGGCCTCGATCCCGTCCGCGAAAAGATCCGCCACCCGGATTCTGTCCATATATCCCCGGATCCGGAAGGGGTGCGCCTGAATGACGGCGCCGCCCGCCCGATGGACTTCCTCCAGCTGCTGACGCCGGGTCCAGTGCTCCAGCTCCGGATGGGCCTTCATGTATTCCTTCGTCAGCCCGTAGACCAGGAATTCATCGTGCTCAAAATTCTGCTCCAGGCCGAAGAAAACATCCAGACCCACCTTCAGCCCTTCCTCCAGCGCATCCTCATATCCCCGGAAGAACAGGTCGATCCTTTCCTCCCAGGGCAGATTCCGCGGAACCGCGGTGTTCCCTCCGAAAAAATGATCCGAAAGGATGATCCCCGTATACCCCTGATCCTTGTAATACCTGACATGCTCCTTCCCCGTGCTGACGCCGCAGGCGCTTGAGAGGCAGGTATGCATGTGCGTCTCGTACAGAAAACTCATCCGCGAGATCCTCCAGTCCGGCAGGAATCATATCACATCCGCTTTCCGAACGCAATCGGAAAAGACCGGAACCATGACCTGTCCGCTTCCCGGACACAAACGTGAGTTGACCCGGGTTGAACGACCCGATATAATATCCGGGAAGACCGGGGATCCCGGCGGAAGAAAACAGCGATCCCCATGAACCGGCAGGAATACAGCGGCGGAGGCGAAAGAAAGTGGCGGAATCGATCCATCAGAACCGGGTCCTCAACGCGGATCCGGAAGGCTCTAAGCCGGAAACAGCGCCCGGGTTTACGAACTGCAGGCCTTTTCCGGGCGTAACCCATATCACCGACGCCATGGGCGTCAGCTTTACCCTGATCGAGGGGGAGGACTCCGCGCTGCTTTTTGACGCGGGCTACGGGCTGGCGGATGTCAGCGCCTATGTCCGGACGCTGACGGAAAAACCTGTGGAGCTGATCCTCTCCCACGGGCACCACGACCATATTCTGGGAGCGCGCTGGTTCGGCCACAGCCTGATGGATCCGGCGGACCGGGAGGAATTCAGCCTCCGGACCGCGCGGCCCCAGCTTCTGAAGGTTCAGAAACAGGCGGAGGAGAAAGGCCTGTCCGTTCCGGATGACTTTTTCACCGCTCCCGTTCCTATGCCGGAGGCGCTCCGGTACATCGACTGGATCGGGGACTTTGACGCCAGCGTCTTTGACCTCGGAGACCGGGAAGCCTGGCTGATCCGGGTGCCCGGGCACACCCGGGGCAGCGCGGTGATGTACGTGCCGGATCTTCAGCTGATGCTGACCGGGGACGACTGGAACCCCTGCACCTGGATGTGGTTTCCTTGCTCCCTGCCGGCGGCGCGGTGGAGGGACAACATGCTGAAACTGGTTTCCCAGGTCGAGGAGGAAGCGGGGGAAGAGATTCTTCATGTGATCTGCTCCCATCAGCCCGCTCCGCGGAAGGGGTCGGAAATGAAGGAATTTCTGGCCTTTATGACCGATGAACGGCTGCGGACGGCTCCCGCCGCCGACATGGGGGCTCCGGTCAATACCCACCGGATCACCGTGCCTGAAAGAGGATGGACGCTTGTTTTTGACGCGGACAAATAAACCAGGCCCGCGGGGGATGGGAGCCGGAGGCGGACGGGACCGGCGCCGGGACGGGACCCTTTCCCGGAACGGAGCTTGACAGGCCCTGACGGCGTTGTTAGAATGACTGGAAACCCTGCGGGAAAACCGGATCGGAGGGAAAAGGCCCCGGGCCCGGACCCGTATGAACCGGGATGCCCCATCGCGAAGAAGGGAGAAGCGGGATGAAGACGCCCATCAACTCGGAAAGAATCGGCCAGCACGTTGCCTATTCCTGGTGGAAATATCTGCTGATGGCGGTGCTTGGGGGCCTGGCGGTTAACCTGCTGTACTCTGTGACCACCTACCGCTCCCCCGCGGACAAGGTGGTGGATCTTTACGTTTACGGCGTGGCGGCGGATCAGCTGACGGCCTATGTGGACCGGGTTCACGAGGAGCAGATGGCCGACATGGAAGAGATGAACGTGCTGATGCTGTCCACGGATGAGACCTACGGCGCCATGCAGATCATGACCTATGTCGCCGCGGGGGAGGGCGACGTCTATATCCTTCCCCGGGATGAGTTCGTTTCCATGGCCTCCTCCGGCGCCTGGATTCCGCTTGAGGAGGACGAGGAGCTGGTCGGGATGCTGACGGACGCGGGGGTCAGCCTTCAGTCCGGATGGCGGCGGCAATCCGACAGCGGGGAGAGCCATCTGTACGGGATTCCCGTTTCCAGGCTTCCCGGCCTGGCGGATTATGTCTATGTGGAGAACGGATATCTCTGCGTCCTGATTACGGGAGGAAACGATGAGAACGCGCTGAAGTTCCTCCGGATCCTCTGCAGGGATATGCTGTAGGCGGCGGCCTGAAACGCCCCCTTTCCCTTCCCGGGAAAGGGGGCGTTTCAATACGGACCGCAAACGCGATCCGCCGCTTTTCCGCGCTTTTGCGGCTCCGGGCCCGCTCCGCCAGGCGGAGGAGAACGGGCCCGGAGCCGCAAAGGCAGACAAAACCGCCGGCCCCCTTTCGGGAGGCCGGCGGATCACACGCCGGGGCCGGGAAAAGATCAGTTGCTCCGGCTGTAGTTGGGCGCTTCCTTGGTAATGCTGATGTCGTGGGGATGGCTTTCCGCCAGGCCGGCGCCGGAGATTTTGATGAACTCCGCGTCCTTCCGGAGGGAATCGATATCCTTCGCGCCGCAGTATCCCATGCCGGCCCGGAGACCGCCCACCATCTGGAAGATGGTCTCGGCCACGGCGCCCTTGTACGGCACCCGGCCTTCCACGCCTTCCGGCACCAGCTTCTTGGCGCCTTCCTGGAAATACCGGTCCCCGGAACCCACGGCCATGGCGCCGAGGCTGCCCATGCCGCGGTAAACCTTGTAGCTGCGGCCCTGATAGATCTCTGTCGCGCCGGGGGATTCCTCCGTGCCGGCCAGCAGGCTGCCCAGCATGACGGCGCTTCCGCCAGCGGCCAGGGCCTTCGTGATATCCCCGGAGAACTTGATGCCTCCGTCAGCGATGATGCGGATGCCGTGCTTGTCCGCTTCCTCGGCGCAGTCGGAGATGGCGGTAATCTGGGGAACGCCGATTCCGGCCACCACACGGGTCGTACAGATGGAACCGGGGCCGATGCCGACCTTGACCACATCCACGCCGGCGGAAATCAGATCCCGCGTGGCCGCGGCGGTCGCCACATTGCCGGCGAAAAGGGTAATGTCCGGATACCGGGAGCGGATGGCCTCGACCTGCTTCAGCACGCCCACGCTGTGGCCGTGGGCGGTATCGATATTGATCACATCGACCTTGGCGGCCAGCAGCGCGTCAATCCGGTCGAAAACATCATGGGTCACGCCGACGGCCGCGCCGCAGAGGAGACGGCCGTTTTCGTCCTTGGCGCTGTTGGGATACTTCTGGGCCTTTTCGATATCCTTGATCGTGATGAGCCCCCGGAGCATGCCGCCGCGGTCCACAATGGGGAGCTTTTCAATCCGGTGCTTCGCGAGAATCTTCTTCGCTTCTTCCAGGGTTGTCCCTTCCGGAGCGGTGATCAGGTTCTCGCTGGTCATGACCTCCCCGATCTTCCGGGAATAATCCGTCTCGAAGCGGAGATCCCGGTTCGTCAGGATGCCGACCAGCTTTCCGTCCCGGGTGACGGGAACGCCGCTGATGCGGTAGCGGCTCATCAGGTCCTCCGCGTCCTGAATCAGGTTGTCAGGGCTGAGATAGAAGGGATCGGTGATGACCCCGTGCTCGCTGCGCTTGACCTTGTCCACCTGGGAGGCCTGCTCCTGGATGCTCATGTTCTTGTGGATGATCCCCAGGCCGCCTTCACGGGCCATGGCGATCGCCATCCGGGAATCCGTCACCGTATCCATGGCGGCACTGATCAGCGGAATGTTGAGGCGGATCTTTTTTGTCAGCTGAACGGAAAGATCCACCTCCCGGGGCAGCACTTCACTGCGCGCGGGAACCAGCAGAACATCGTCAAAAGTGAGGCCTTCCCTGATTTTACCCTGAAGCACCGGAATCACTCCCTTCAGAACTGTCTACCGGCATGCTATCAAAAACGGGACGGGCTGTCAAGCTCCATTGACGGGCGGGAGCGAAGTATGATATAATCCGGGCGAGGAAGGGTAGCGCGTTTGGACCGACAATTTCATAAAGGAGAGTGGTTTTTCGTGGCAAGGACGATCATTACGGTGGGTCGGCAATACGGTTCCGGCGGGCGCTATGTGGCCCGGCTGCTGGCGGAAAAACTGGAGATTCCCTTTTATGATAAGGAGCTGCTTTCCGAGGTGGCCAAGGACAGCGGCCTGGCCAGGGATCTGCTGGAGGAGCATGACGAAAAGAACACCCGCGGTTTTCTATTTTCCATGATGAGCGGATCCTCATCCGTAGGGGACCCCTCCTCCATGTATCTGGATATGCCGCTGAATCACCGGATCTTTCTGGCCCAGTTCGATACGATCCGCCGGATCGCCAATGAAGGCCCCTGCGTCATCGTGGGCCGCTGCGCGGACTACGTCCTGCGGGATCAGGAGAACGTGCTGAGCGTTTTCATCAAGGCGAACCAGGAGGAAAGGGTGCGCCGCATCGTGGAGTACTACGGGGCGGATCCGCTGAAGGCGGAGGAGCTGATCCGGAAATCCGACAAGCAGCGGGCTTCCTACTACAACTATTACGCCACGGGCACCTGGGGAGACGTGAACAATTACGACCTCTGCGTGGATACCGGCACCCTCGGCATCGCGGGAAGCGTCAGCCTGATCGCCTACTGCGCGTCCCTGATGGAGAAAAAAGCGGAATCGAAGGATCCTGAAGCATGGTAAGAAGACGGACCGCCGCGCTGCTCGCGGCGCTGATACTGGCGGCGGGTTCCGCCGCGGGAGAAATCGCCTGGCCGGAGGAGACCGGCGGACAGCGGATGCTGAAACAGTATGTCATGCAGGCGGACACCTTTCTCACCGAGCAGGGCGAAGCCGGGATCAACAGCCTGTTTGAGGCATATCCGGGATTCGAGGTTTTCGGAATCACCGACCTGCCCGGCGCAGAGACGCCCGAGAAGGTGGAGATCACCGCAAAGCTCTTCCACGACACCATCAACAGCCTGGAGGTCCGGGTCAGCGACCTGCCCCGTTTTCCGCGGATCGCGGCCTCCTTCATCCAGGCGCTGAGTCCGGAAACCATCACCCGGGAGCAGGCGCTCGCGGCGCCGACGGAGCGGATGCGGAAGGCCGCGGCCGCGCCGGAAACCTCCTTCGAGGATCAGCCGGAGAATCTGAACGGGGAATCGCCCTACATCTACTATGCGTACCACGCGAACCAGTATCACGACGGGGTGAACTGGATCCAGATGACCATCATCTTCCCGATGGAAGGAGCCTGGGATGGGGGCAGCGTCACCACGGGAACGCAGACCACCCGCGCGCCGGACACCTGGTCCGGCGCCGACCCGGAGTACGAGGGCAGCCATATCGACGACGATTACAGCCACTACGAGTTCTTCATGACCCCAACGCCCGAGCCGGATTCGGCCGCGGCGGAGGAGGGCTTCTGACAGACACGGGCGCGCGCCGCGATCCGGAAAGGGATCGGAGGCGCGCCGCTTTTTTTCCGCCGGATTGGTTCCGGCTTTCCGGAGGACAGCCATGCGGAACAAGCCTGTTTTTTCTCTGTTGTTTTTCCCGGAATGGGTTGAAGGATTCCCTTTTTTGGATACAATGAACCAGGAACCGGAACCCCATTTATTGCGCAGACAGGAGAAACACAGATGAGCAAGATTCAGATGAAGACCCCGCTGGTGGAGATGGACGGAGATGAGATGACCCGGGTCCTGTGGAAGGATATCAAGGAACTGCTGATTCTGCCCTACGTTGAACTGAAAACGGAATACTACGATCTGGGGCTGAAACACAGGGACGAGACGGAGGATCAGGTGACCATCGACAGCGCCAACGCGGCGAAGAAATACGGCGTCGCGGTCAAGTGCGCCACCATCACGCCCAACGCGCAGCGGGTGGAGGAATATCATCTGAAGCAGATGTGGAAAAGCCCGAACGGAACCATCCGGGCCATTCTGGACGGAACCGTTTTCCGGGCGCCGATCCTGGTCAACGGGATCCGCCCCACGGTCCGGACCTGGGAAAAACCCATCACCATCGCCAGGCACGCCTACGGCGACGTCTATAAAAACGCGGAGATCCGGGTCCCCGGCGCCGGCAGCGCGGAACTCGTTTTCACGGGGGAGGACGGCACGGAGATCCGCAGGAAGATCTTCGACTTCAGGGGGCCGGGCGTGATCCAGGGCGTTCACAACCTGGACAGCAGCATCCGTTCCTTCGCCCATTCCTGCTTCCGCTATGCCCTGGAAGCGAAGCAGGATCTCTGGTTCTCCACCAAGGACACCATCAGCAAGACCTACGACCACCGGTTCAAGGATCTGTTCGCCGAGATCTATGAGCAGGACTACAGGGCCGCTTTTGAGCGGGAAGGGATCACGTATTTCTACACGCTGATCGACGACGCGGTGGCCAGGGTCATCCGGGGAAAGGGCGGCTTTATCTGGGCCTGCAAGAACTATGACGGAGACGTTATGAGCGATATGATCGCGACCGCCTTCGGAAGCCTGGCCATGATGACCAGCGTACTGGTGAGCCCGGAGGGCAATTTTGAATACGAAGCCGCCCACGGAACGGTGACGCGGCACTACTACAGGTACCTGAAAGGGGAGGAAACCAGCACCAATCCGGTCGCGACGATCTTCGCCTGGAGCGGGGCGCTAAGGAAGCGCGGAGAGCTGGACGGACTGCCGGAGCTGCGGAATTTCGCCGACAGGCTTGAGAAGGCGACGCTCGATACGATCAACGGGGGCACGATGACAAAGGACCTGGCCGTGCTCTATGAAGGAGAGGCGAAGGCGGTCAACAGCCGGCAGTTTCTGGAAGCCATCGCCGGCAGGCTCGCGTAAGGAACCCGCCGCGGCGGGGAACCCCGCCGCCGGTCACGGCAAAAGGAATCACATCCGGGGCAGATCTGAACAGGAGCACGGGTTCCTGCCCCGTAAAAACCATAGATGCCGTTCACGGTAAAATGGTAAACAGCAGAAACACAAACCATACATTTCACCTGCGCAAAAACCATATATTTCATTGACGGAGAAGGCATTTCATGCTATCCTTCAGAAGATTCCAAGCGCCTTCGGAACACCCGGGGTGAACAGCCCGGAGCCGGAGAAAGCCGGGAAGAACGGATCCAGGAAAGTGCAAGGACCCGAAGAACGGAAGGATTGAAAGGGGAAGGATTATCATGGAGTTTTTGGACAAGCTTTCTCTGGCGGGACTGGTTCCTGTCATCGCGATCAACGACGCGGAAGACGCTGTGCCGCTGTGCAGGGCGCTGGCCGAGGGCGGGCTGCCTGTGGCGGAGATCACCTTCAGAACCGCCGCCGCGGAGGAGTCCATCCGCCGGGTGCATGAGGAGCTTCCGGACGTTCTGCTGTGCGCGGGTACCGTGCTGACCACGGACCAGGTGGACAGAGCGGTGAACGCCGGCGCCGCCGCGATCGTGAGCCCCGGCCTGAACCCCACGGTTGTGAAATACTGCGTGGACAAGGGAATTCCCGTATGCCCCGGAACCAGCAATCCGTCCGATATCGAGGTCGCGCTCGGCTTCGGCCTGAAAGCGGTCAAGGTTTTCCCGGCGGAAGCCGTGGGCGGCATCAAGCTGATCAAGAGCATGGCCGCTCCTTACGGGGACATGCGGTTCATGCCCACGGGCGGCGTCAACGAGAACAACATGCTGGATTATCTTTCCTTCCCGAAGATCCTGTGCTGCGGCGGAAGCTGGATGGTGCCGAAGGACGCCGTGGAGGCCAAGGACTGGGGACGGATCACGGAGCTGACCCGCTCCGCTGTCAACAAGATGCTGGGCCTGGAGCTCCGGCACGTGGGGATCAACAGCGGATCCCCCGAGAAGGCCATGGAAGACGCGAAGATGTTCGCGAAGCTGCTTGGATGGGAGATCAAGGACGGAAATTCCTCCACCTTCGTCGGCGCCGGTTTTGAGATGATGAAAAAGCCCTTCAGGGGGACGAACGGACATATCGCCCTGGCCACGAACTTCATCACCCGGGCGAAATGGCACCTTGAGCAGAGAGGGTTCCAGTTTGTGGACGAGAGCGAAGCCAGCTACAAGAACGGAAAGATGACCGCCATCTACCTGAAGGATGAGATTGCCGGCTTTGCCATCCATCTGCTGCAGAAGTAACCTTTTCCGGCGGAAACGCGGCCTGTTCCGCGACTCCACATAGACATGACCCCAGAATTGAACCAGACTGAAGGAGGATTGATCAACATGGCGAAGGTAGTTACCTTTGGTGAAATAATGCTGCGGCTGAAGAGCCCCGCTTATGAACGCTTTTTCCAGAGCCCCGTGCTGGAGGCCACTTTCGGAGGCGGCGAGGCCAATGTGGCCGTGAGCCTGGCCAATTACGGCATGGACGCGTCCTTTGTGACCGTGCTGCCGAAGAACGATATCGCGGACGCCTGCATCCGTGAGCTGCGCGGCTTTGGCGTTGATACCGGCAAAATCGTCCGGAAGGACGGCGGACGGCTGGGAATCTATTACCTTGAGACCGGCGCGGTTCAGCGGCCCTCCAAGGTGATCTATGACCGGGCGGGCTCCTCGATCGCGGAAGCGAAGGCCGGCGACATCGACTGGAAAAAGGTGTTTGAGGGCGCGACCTGGTTCCATCTGACCGGAATCACCCCCGCCATCTCCCAGGGCGCCGCGGACCTGAGCCTGGAGGCCGTGAAGGCGGCCAAGGAAATGGGCGTTCACGTTTCCTGCGACCTGAACTACCGCAAGAATCTCTGGAAATACGGCAAGAAGGCCGATGAGGTTATGACCGAACTGGTTCAGTACGTGGATACCGTGATCGCCAACGAGGAAGACTTCCAGAAGTCCCTGGGCCTGAGCGCTGAATCCGCTTCCGCGGTTCAGGAAGGCCAGATCGACGTGGAACTGTACAAGAAGATCGCCTCCAGCGCCATGGCGAAGTATCCGAACATCAAACGGGTCGCCATCACCCTGCGGGAGAGCAAAAGCGCCAATCACAACGACTGGAGCGCGTGCCTGTACAACGGCAGGGATTTCTTCCTGAGCCGGAAGTACAGCATCACGGATATCGTGGACCGGGTCGGCGGCGGCGACAGCTTCGGCGGCGGACTGATCTACGGCCTGAACACCTATGACAGCGAGAAGGACGCCCTGGAGTTCGCGGTGGCGGCCTCCTGCCTGAAGCACACGATTCCCGGGGATTACAACCGGGTCACCGCGGCGGAAGTCGAATCGCTCATGAAGGGTTCCGGCACCGGACGCGTACAGCGGTAAGCAAAGCCCTCAGGGGAGCGCCTTGGCGGGCGCTCCCTTTTTTTCGCAGCCTGACGAGCAAAGAAAGGACGGCGTTCCATGATCCGCAGGTATTCATTCGGGCATCCCTTTTTCACCGGCGCGGCCGTTCAGTCCGTCCGGGTTTCCGAGGGAGAGATGCCGTATTTCCGGGTTGAAAGGGAAGGGAAAAAGGTCATTTTCCGGCTTCCCCTGGCGGAGGATGAACTGATTTTCGGCCTGGGGCAGTCCGTACGGGGGATGAATAAACGCGGACACAGGTACAAAGCGTGGAACACCGATATTTTCTGCCATACGGAGGAGCGGGAGAGCCTTTACGGATCCCATAATTTCCTGATCTTCTTCCGGAAGGACCGGACGATCGGCCTGTTTCTGGATGATCCAGGAATGGTTACCTTCGATCTGGGGGATACGGATTACAGCGAGGCGGTGATCACCTCAGAGAACGGGGATCTGGACGTCTACCTGATCGAGGGGAGGGATCCGAAGACCCTGACCCGCGAATTCCGGCGTCTGATCGGCCCCAGCTATACTCCGCCCCGCTGGGCTTTCGGATACATCCAGAGCCGGTGGGGCTACGCGGGAGAGGAAGAGGTGCGCTCCGTCGTTGAGAATCACCGCAGAAGGGGCATCCCGCTGGACGGCGTATGCCTGGATATCGACTACATGGTCAACTACCGGAACTTCACCTGGAAACCGGAAGCCTTTCCGGACTGGAAGCGTTTCAACAAGGAGATGAAGCGGGAAAAGATCCGCCTGATCCCAATTATTGACGCGGGCATCCTGGCGAAGAAAGATTACGAGCCCTACGAATCCGGACTCAGGGAGGACGTTTTCTGCAGGCGGGAGGACGGAACCCTGTTCAAAGCCTATGTCTGGCCCGGAAACTGCTGCTTTCCTGATTTTCTGAACGAAAAGACCCGCAAATGGTTCGGAAGGCTTTACCATCCGCTGCTGGATGAGGGAATTGAAGGCTTCTGGAACGACATGAACGAGCCCGCGCTGTTCTTTACGGAGGAATCCATCGGGCAATGCTTCCGGAAGGCGGAGGAGCAGCGGAACAATCCGGACGATTATGAGGGAATGTGGGGCATCGCCGGTGCCTTCCAGTCCATGGCGAATCACCCGGACGACTACCGCAGCTTCTGGCATCAGACGCCGCAGGGGAGAATCCGTCATGACAGGGTCCATAACCTGTACGGCGCGGGCATGACCCGGGCCACCGCGGACGGAATCCGGGAATACCGCCCAGACCGCCGCTATCTCCTTTTCTCCCGATCCTCCTTCATCGGCGCGCATCGGGACGGCGGCATCTGGCAGGGGGACAATTTTTCCTGGTGGAGCCACATCCGCCTGGCGCTTCAGATGCTGCCGGGGCTGAATATGTGCGGATTCCTGTATACCGGATGCGACCTGGGCGGTTTCGGCCAGAACGTTACCGAGGATCTGCTGGCCCGGTTCCTCCAGCTGGGCGTGTTTACGCCGCTGATGCGGAACCATTCCGCGCTTCATACCCGGGATCAGGAGATCTATCGTTTCAGGTCCTGGGAGAAAATGCGGGACACCGTGACCGTCCGGTACGCGCTGCTTCCTTTCCTGTACAGCGAGTTCATGAAGGCCGCGCTCCGGGATGAGATGTACTTCCGTCCGCTGGCCTTTGACTATCCGGAGGACGAACGGGCCATCCGCGTCGAGGATCAGCTGATGCTGGGGGAGAGCTGCATGATTGCGCCGGTGTATGAACCCAACGCGGAAGGCAGATATGTCTATCTGCCGGAGGACATGCTGATGATCCGCTTCCGCTCCGGCGAGGATTATGACCTGGAGCCGCTGGAGAAGGGAGACCATTTCCTTCGGATGCGGCTGCACGAGTTTCCGCTCTTTGTCCGGAAAAACAGCGCTGTGCTCATGTGCGCCGGGGGCCAGAACACGGAGGAAGCGGAGAACAGCCCCCGGTACATGATCGGGTGGACGGAGGGCCCCGCGGAGTACACCCTGTACCGGGATGACGGTATCTCCGTGTGTCCGTCCCTGGAGGACGGACTGGTCCGGATTCGGGCGGAGGAAACGAATGAGCCCTTCCGGAAAAGGATCCTGACAGATCCGGACACGGAGAATCACGGTGGATGATGGAGCGGGCTTTCCGCCGGCAGGGGAGAGAACGGACTCTTCCGGCCGGAAGACAGGCGACGCCGCCCGGAGGCGGCAGCCGGTCGGAAGCCGATGGTGAAGAAACCGCCGTCGTGAGGAGGAAAGGAAAGTGACAGTGAAAGGATTCAGCGGGCTTGGCATATCCCGCAGACTTCTTTCCATTCGAAAGGTGCTGGAAGAAAAATGGCAGGAAGCCATCACCAGCGTGATCCCTATCGTGGTGCTGGTTGCCCTGCTCTGCTTCGCATACGTGCCGATGCCCAGTGACGCGCTGGCGGGTTTCATTTTCGGCGCAGCCATCCTGATCCTGGGGATGGGACTGTTCAATCTTGGCGCCGAGATGGCGATGACCCCGATCGGAGAAGCGATCGGTTCCGCGATGACCCGCAGCAAAAAGCTGTGGATCGTTCTGGCGGAAGGATTTGCCGTGGGCCTGATGGTTACGATCGCGGAGCCCGATCTGACGGTTCTCGCGACCCAGGTGAGCGCGATCCCGAACATGGTGATCATCATCGCCGTCGCCCTGGGGGTAGGAATCTTCCTGGCCCTGGCCCTGCTGCGGATTCTGGTCGGAATTCCCCTGCGCCTGCTGCTGGGGGTTTCCTACGGACTGACGTTCCTGCTGTCCTTTTTCGTTCCCAAAAACTTTCTGGCTGTCGCCTTCGACTCGGGCGGCGTGACGACCGGTCCCATGACGGTTCCATTCATTCTCGCGCTGGGCGCCGGCGTCGCCTCCATGCGCGCGGACAAAGGCGCTGAAAAGGATTCCTTCGGCCTGGTGGCGCTCAGCTCCGTGGGACCGATTCTCTCGGTGATGATCCTCAGCATCGTGTTCCATGCAGATTCCGGCGAAAGTACGCCGATCCTCCTGACGAAAGCGGAAACATCCGTGCTGCTGTTCCGGAGTTTCTGGACCGCCGTACCGCATTTCATGAAGGAAGTGGGACTGGCCCTGCTGCCTGTGATCGTGCTCTTCCTGATCTTCCAGTTTTCCTCGCTGCATCTGAAAGGGGCCAAGCTGAGCCGGATCGTATGGGGTATTGTCTATACCTATGCCGGACTGACACTGTTCCTGACCGGCGTAAACGTGGGCTTCATGCCTGTCGGACACTTTCTGGGAAAGAGCCTTGCGGATTCCGCCCATTCCTGGATTCTGATCCCTGTCGGCATGATTATGGGCTGGTTTGTCGTTTCGGCGGAACCGGCTGTGGCTGTGCTGAATCAGCAGGTTTATGAGATGACGGCCGGCGCCGTTCCGAAGAAAGCGCTGAAACTGAGCCTTTCCGTCGGCGTCAGCCTTTCTGTGGGCCTGGCTCTGGCCAGAGTTATGCTGGGGATCCCCATTCTTCATCTTCTGATTCCGGGGTACGCGCTGGCTTTCCTGCTGATGTTTTTCTGCCCGCCGGTATTTACCGCGATCGCTTTTGACTCCGGCGGCGTGGCTTCCGGTCCCATGACCGCCACCTTCCTGCTCCCGCTGGCGATCGGCGCCTGCGAGACCGTGGGGGAGGACGTGGTGGCGGCGGCCTTCGGGGTGGTCGCCCTGGTGGCGATGACCCCGCTGCTGGCCATTCAGCTGCTGGGAATCTTCTATCGGTTCCGCAGCCGTACTCCGAAGAAGGTTAAACAGCTGGCGCCCGCATACGAGGAGATCATCGAGTTTATGTAAAACGGGATGATGAACGGGGGATCTTTCCCCACGGATCGGGGATGTGCCTGAATTGTTTCAGCCGGACCGGTTTCCGAATCAGAGAAGGAAACCGGACGCGTGCGAAAGGAGCGGCAAAGTGAGCGCGGTCAATCTGCTGATTCTGATTATTCCAAGAGAACTGACGGACGGCTACGGCCTTTTCCTGCGGGAGGCGGGCATAAAAAGCTCCTTTTCCTTTCCGTGCGAAGGAACCGCCAGTTCGAACTTTCTGAGGAGCATCGGCCTGGAGCAGAACCGGAAAACACTGATCTGGGCCATGCTGGAGGAGACCGGGGCGAAGAAGACGATGCGCCGGTGCATATCCGATATGGGCCTGAATATGCCCGGCAACGGAATCGCCATGCGGATTCCGATACAGGCTGTTGGAGGAGAAACCGCGCTGAAGGCTTTGACGGAAGGCCGGGATATTCGACGGGAAGAGGGGACGAAGATGGAACAGAAGACGGAGTTTCCGAATGTGCTGATTACGGCAATCTGCGAAAACGGACACAGCGATGACGTGATGAAGGCTGCCCGTGAGGCCGGCGCGGGCGGCGGCACGGTGATCCACGCAAAGGGAACCGCCAACCTGCTGAATCAGGCATTTCGCGGAATCTCTCTGGCGGAAGAAAAGGATATGGTTCTGATCCTCTCAGCCCGGAACAACAGAGACGCGATTATGCGCGCCATCATGGACAAGACGGGGATCGACACACCCGCACACGCGATCGTGTTTGCGCTTCCGGTGGAAAGCGTTGCCGGGCTTCGCAGGCTGATGCCGGAGGATGAGGAGGAAGAAAAGGAAGAAAAGGAAGCGGAGGAAGAGGAGTCTGTCACGAAAAGCGAACCATAATTCCGGGCCGTGCCGCGGATCCATCCGGACGCGGCACGCGGGACGGGGGAGACAGGACTCGCTTACGGAAGAGAAAAAAACACTTGACGAAGCCGCTGAATCATGGTAATATTCCATCTGTTCGGAAGCGGATGACATGGTCTTCTCCGTCCGGCGGAAGGTTCCTTCTGATTCTGGCTGCGGTTTGTATCCGCTATCGGGTCAGTTGGGCTGTGTTCTCAGAAGAAATGGTGGCATGGCTCAGTCGGTAGAGCACATCGTTCACATCGATGGGGTCGTTGGTTCGAGTCCAACTGTCACCACCACTTGGAAGCCCTTGTAGATCAAGGGCTTCCACTTTTTTTGCCCTTCGGCATCACCGCCGAGGGGTTTACTTTTTTCAAGGTTCACCTTGGCGACGTGAACAGCTCGGGCCACCATTCCGTTCACACGGTCGTCTGGCTCAGTTGCCGGAAAATCGGGGTGGCTCGGTTGGTGGAATCATGGAAAAAGGGCATCACCGAAGTGCTACTCGGGTGATGTCCTTAATCCGATTAACTTCCGGTTTTCCGGGGCATCATCTGCTCTTCAAACAGAGAATTCCCCAAGCAGACTCATCTGACGATTATGTGTTTGCACATTCCGGTTTTTCCGCAGACTGG
>CAMVDI010000018.1 GCA_947166205.1 uncultured Clostridia bacterium | reverse complement strand
TAAACTATTTACTGCTATTTTTATCCGTGTTAAGATGCGGAAAACAAAGCTGTAAAGGATGATAACCCATGCTGAATGTCGCAATCGTCGGGACGGGCGGGATCGCCCACGCGCACATGCAGGCCTATCTGACCCTGAAGGACCGCTGCCGGGTGGTGGCGCTGGTGGACATCATTCCCGGAAAGGCCCGCCGCTTCATGGAGGAATTCGGCCTCTCCTGCGATACCTATGAGGATCATCTGGACATCCTGCCCCGGCAGGATATCGACCTGGTGGACGTGTGCACCCCGCCCTATGTGCACGCGCAGATCAGCATCAACGCCCTGAGAAGCGGCAAGAACGTGGTGTGCGAAAAGCCCATGGCGGCCTCCCTGGAGGAGTGCGACGCCATGCTGAAGGCCCGGGACGAAAGCGGAAAGCTGCTGTCCATCATCGCCCAGAACCGTTTCCGCAAGCCCATCCGGGATCTGAAGGCCCTGCTGGACAGCGGCATCGCGGGCAGGGTGCGCCACGCGGAGATCGACAGCTTCTGGTGGCGGGATCACTGCTATTACGATCTGTGGTGGCGGGGCACCTGGGAAAAGGAGGGGGGCGGCTGCACCCTGAACCACGCCGTGCACCACATCGACATGCTGGGCTGGATGATGGGCCTGCCCGACAGGATCACCAGCGTGCTGGCGAACACCGGCCACGACAACGCCGAGGTGGAGGACCTTTCCGTCTCCGTCATGGAATATCCCGGGGCGCTGGCCACGGTCACGGCTTCGGTGGTGCATCACGGCGAGGATCAGAAGCTGGTGTTCCAGTGCGAGAAGGCCCGGATCGCCGCGCCATACGACGTGTTCGCCTCCATCCCCCAGCCCAACGGCTTCCCGCTGAAGGTTTCGGACGAGGCCTTTGAGAAGAAGGCGGCGGACTATCTGGCGTCCCTGCCGCCCCTGCCCTACGAGCACCATACGGGCCAGCTGGACAACGTGCTCACCGCCATCGAGAAGGGGGAGGCGCCCGCCATCACCGGGGAGGACGGCCGCCGCACCATCGAGCTGATCACCGCCATCTACAAGGCCGGGTCCGGCCGGCAGCCGGTGGATTTCCCGCTGAAGCCGGACGATCCCTTCTACACCGTGGAGGGCATCCGGGCCCATGTGCCGCACTTCTATGAGAAGACGGCCTCCGTCATGGAGCAGGCCGGGGAGATGACCTTCGGCAGCGATCTGGGAGAAAAAAAGGAGGACAAATAAAATGAACGCGGCGGACGGCATGAATTACGCGCCCCAGGGAAAACCCCGGCCCGTGGTGAAGCCCGGAGAGTTTGTCTTCTCCGCGGCCCATATTGACCACGGCCACATCTACGGCATGTGCAACGGCCTCACCGAGGCCGGCGGCACGATCAAATATGTGTATGATCCCGACCCCAAAAAGGTGGAAAACTTCTTGAAAGCCTATCCCCAGGCCAAACCCGCGCGGAGCCTGGAGGAGGTGCTGGAGGACCGGGAGACCCGGCTGGTCTGCTCCTCCAACGTGACCAGCGAGCGGGGGCCCCTGGGGGTGAAGGTCATGCTGGCCGGGAAGGACTACTTCTCGGACAAGGCCCCCTTCACCACCCTGGAGCAGCTGGGCCAGGCCCGGGAGACCGCGGCGAAAACCGGCCGGAAATACATGGTGTATTACTCCGAGCGGCTGCACGTGGAGGGCGCGATTCTGGCGGGATACATGATCGATCAGGGCGAGATCGGCCGGGTGATCAGCGTCACCGGCTTCGGCCCCCACCGCCTGGGCGCGGCGGGAAGGCCGAAATGGTTCTTTGAGCGCGAAAAATACGGCGGCATCCTCTGCGACATCGGAAGCCACCAGATTGAGCAGTATCTGCATTTCGCGGGAGAAGAGGACGCCTCGGTGCAGCTTTCCCGCATCGGGAACTACGCCCACCCGGAGTATCCCGAGCTGGAGGACTTCGGCGACTGCTCCATCCTGGGCAAAAACGGCAGCACCAACTATTTCCGGGTGGACTGGTTCAACCCGGACGGCCTGCGCACCTGGGGCGACGGGCGCACCTTCATCCTGGGCACGGAGGGCTTCATTGAAATCCGCAAGTACATCAACCTGGCCGCCGATACCGTGGACGGCAACCACGTGTTCCTGGTCAACGGCAAGGGCGAGAAATACGTCAACGCCACCGGCGTGACCGGCTATCCCTTCTTCGGACAGCTGATTCTGGACTGCCTGAACCGCACCGAGAACGCCATGACCCAGGCCCACGCCTTCAAGGCGGCGGAGCTGTGCCTGCAGGCCGAGGCTCAGGCCGTCAGAGTGGCGGGGCTGAAATAAAAACGAAAGCTGAGGACACACTATGTTTCGCGTAGGAATCATCGGATGCGGCGGGATCTCCGCCGTGCATGCCCAGGTGCTGAAGGAGCTGGAAAACACGGAGCTGGCGGCCTGCGCCGACATCCTGCCGGAGCGGGCGGCGCGCTATGGCTGCGCGGCCTACACCGACTGGCAGGAGATGCTGGACCGGGAAAAGCCGGACGCCGTGCACCTGTGCACGCCCCATTATCTGCATCCCGTCATGGCGGCGGAGGCGGCCCGGCGGGGCATCGCCGTTTTCACCGAGAAGCCCCCGGCCATTGACGCGGCCGGCTGGGAGCAGGTGAAGGAGGCGGCCCGGAAGGCGCCGGTGGGCATCTGCTTCCAGAACCGGTACCATCCCCACATCCAGTCCTGCGCGGGCTTTCTGCGGGAGGGCACCTACGGCCCCCTGCGGGGCATCCGGGCCTTCGTGACCTGGAACCGGACGGCGGAATACTACGCCGCGGCGGACTGGAAGGGCAAATGGGCCACGGAGGGCGGCGGCGCCCTGATCAACCAGGCGATCCATACCCTGGACCTGATCGTCGGGTTTCTGGGCCTGCCCGACCAGGCTGAGGCCGTGATGCACAATCATCATCTGCGGGAGGCCGTCGAGGTGGAGGATACCGCCGAGATCTTCCTGCGGAAGGGCCAGGTTCCGGCCCTGCTCTACGCGTCCAACGCGTACAGCCAGGATGCCCCGGTCATCATCGAGCTGCATTTTGATCAGGCGGTCGTCCGCCTGGAGGGGGATCTGATGACCCTGTTCCGGGACGGCCGGAAGCAGGAGATTTCCTGCACCACCGACCCGGTTCTGGGCCGCTCCTACTGGGGCGCCGGCCACAGGGCCTGCATCGCGGATTTTTACCGCAGCGTCGGGACGGGGACGCCTTACCGGAACGATCCCGCCTCCTGCGAAAACACCATGCGGACGCTCTTCACCCTTTACGCCAGGTGAGCGTCCCCTGTCTCCGTTCAGGTCTTTCATCAGGCGGTTTTTCCCGGGGCGGTCAGGTGGTCCGGATCCGCAAAAGGGTTTTTCTGCCGCCCGGCAGTCCGCTGTTTCACCGAAGCATCAAAAATGGATGGAAAACCGCGTTTCATCTGAAAAGCGCATAATGCCGGGCGGGATAAGCCGGCATGTCTGATTTTCGCGGCGGCGGCCATGACGGCTTCCGCCGCAAACAATTGAAAAGAGAACGGGATTGGGATATAATGAGATTTGGTGCGGTTTGTCCGCGCGGCACTGTTTCAGCGGAAAGGAGGAGCGCCGGAAATGTCCGAGAAAAAGGATTCCCGGGATTCCGGGGCGGAGGTCTTTTCCCCGGAGGAGGAACAGCGGCGGCGCAGGGAGCGGAGAAAAAAGCTCTTCTCGACCCTGGCCAAGGTGGTGACGGGGTTCGTCGTGGTCTCCTTCACCGCCACGGAAGCGATGATGTTCATCCTTTTCGGCCGCACGGATCCCCCGCTGGACAAGCCCTTCGGCGTCCTGTCCTGGGCGGCGGGAAAAGGGTACCGTGCCCATACGGCGGACTTCATGTCCGGGGAGAACCGGCTGAAGGGCTTCGTGATCGTTCCGGAGGCGCCCTCCGCGCTGATGCTGATCGTTCACGGCGTGCGCTCCTCCTCGGACGCGCTGGAGCCGGTGGTGCGGTATTTCACGGAGCGGAATTACGCGGTCATGACCTTTGACGGGACCGCCTCCGGGCGGAGCGAAGGGTCGAAGACCGTCGGGCTGCAGCAGCAGCGGTACGATATCCGGGCGGCGCTCAGCTGGATCCGGCAGGATCCGGAGATCCGGGGGCTTCCGCTGGTGATGCTGGGGCACAGCGCCGGGGCCTACGGCGTGGCGATGGAGACGGAGGATTCCGGCGCGGCGGCGTCGGCCTGCGTCTCCGGGTTTGAAACGCCGCTGGGGACCATGCGCTTCTGGGCGGAGCACTATACCGGGCCCCTGAGCAGCGTGGAATATCCCTTCCTCTGGATCCGGGAGTACGCGGCGAAGGGCCTGGAGGCGAACGAATCCGGCGCCGCCGCGGTGCTTGGCTGCGGCGTTCCGGTGCTGGTGGTGCAGGGGGAGAAGGACGAGGTGGTCTCCACGGAGATCAGCCTGTACCAAAGCGTCCGCAGGCGGCAGGGCAGCGGGGTGAACACCCTGCTGATCACGGATCCGCGCTTCTCGCATCATTCCGATATTCTGGTTTCCGGAGAGACCCTGAACCTGGATCTTCTCCGGACCCTGGAGGCGTTCTTCGCCCGGGGGCTCTCCCGCGGAGGCGGAAGATGATCCCGGCCGGGAACCCTTTCCGGCCGCGGTTTCGCGGCCGATCACTGTCAGAAACTGGAGGACTGGTTTTCAGATGAACCGGAAGACGCTGGGCGGGCATCTGACGCTCAACGGATATGTACGATCCAAAATCCGCCGCATGACCCGGGAAGGACTGGATTTCCGGAGCCTGTTCGAGCTCATGTTTTCGGAACGGGACAACATCATGTTCGAGGGCAGCCGCGGGGAGAGGACGGAGACGGCGACCTACGGAGAGGTCCGGGCCTCCGTGCTGAAAAAAGCTGCCTGGCTGCGGAGCCGCTTCGGGGAGCTGCCCCGGCAGTCCGTGATCGGGCTGTATATGGAGAACAGCCGGGAATGGATCGAAACGTTCTGGGCCATTCTGCTCAGCGGATTCTGTCCCCTGCTGATGAACCTGCGGCTGGACCGGGGAAACCTGGAAAAGGCGCTGGCGAACGCGGAGGCCAGGGCGGTCATCGCCGCCGGGCCGGCCTCCTTCCCGGTGCCCGTGCTGCCGGCAGGGTGGATCGGAAAAGCCGGGGAGGCGCGGGCGGAGTCCGCGGAGCTCCCGGAGCCCGGGGAAAACATCCTGCTCATGTCCTCCGGGACCTCCGAGCACGTGAAGATCTGCGCCTACAGCGCGGAGGCCTTCCGGATCATGATCGGGGACAGCTGGCAGATCGTCCGGCAGTGCCCGCAGATCAAGAAACACGCGGGGGGACAGCTGAAGCTGCTGACCTTCCTTCCCTTTTATCACATCTTCGGCCTGGTGGCGGTATATGTCTGGTTCGCCTTCTTCTCCAGGACCTTTGTGCTGCTGGAGAACATGAGTCCCCAGACCCTGATCCGCACCATCCGGCAGCATCGGGTGACCCATATCTTCGCCGTGCCGCTGCTGTGGAACAGGGTGTATGAGCAGGCGATGGAGACCATCGCCGGCCGGGGGCCGGAGACGGTGAAGCGGTTTGAAAAGGGCATGCGGATCGCGGAGCGGACCGGGGACATCCCGGGGATCGGCGCCCTGATCCGGCGGGTGCTCTTCCGGGAGATCCGGGAGAACCTTTTCGGATCCGATATCCGCTTCCTGATCAGCGGAGGCAGCGAGATCCGGCCGGAGGTGCTGCGCTTTTTCAACAGCGTGGGCTACCATCTGGCGAACGGTTACGGGATGACGGAGATCGGCATCACCTCCGTGGAGCTTTCCCGGAAGCCCTCCGTGCTCTGCAGCGGATCGGTGGGAAAACCCTTCGCCTCCGCGGAATACCGGCGGGGCGCGGACGGGGTGCTGGAGGTCCGCAGCCCGGCCATGGCCTGCCGGATTCACAGCGGGGACGGCTGGAAGCCCGCGGGGAAGGACTGGTTCCGGACCGGCGACCTGGCGGAGGAGCGGGATGGCAGATGGTATATTCTGGGCCGGAGCGATGATCTGGTGATTTCGCCCACCGGCGAGAACCTGAACCCGAACCTGGTGGAGGCGGCCCTGGCCACGGAGGGGATCGCGGAGCTCTGCCTTATCGGCGTGCGGAGCGAGGACGGCGTTCAGCCGGTGCTGCTGGCGCGGCCGGATTCGTCGGTGACCGGCAGCGGGATTCAGGAGCTGCGGGAACGGCTGACCGGGCGGATCCGGGAGGCGGGGCTGGAGGGGCAGATCCTGTCCGTGGCCCTGATCTCGGAACCGCTGATGGAGGAGCGGGAGATCAAGCTGAACCGGAGCCGGGTGGCCAGGAGATTCCGGGAGGGGCAGCTGACCCTGCTGAGCGGCGACGGGGACGGGGCGGAGGAGCATTCCGCCCTGAAGGAAGCGGTCCGTGCGATGTTCGCCGAGGCGGCGGGGAAATCCCCGGAGGAAATCGGGGACCGGACGGACTTCTTCCTGGAATGCGGCGCCACGAGCCTGGATTATTTCAGCCTGGCGGCCCAGGTGCAGGAGACCTGGGGGGTCTCCCTGCCCATGACGGAGCACCCCTATACCACGGTGCTGTCCCTGACGAATTATCTGAGAAAGCAGACGGCGGAGGAAGGGTCCGGCGGGGCTTCGCCGGAGGTTTCCGGGAGGCGGCCGGAGGATCCCGCCGGAAAGGGCCCGGAGGACCGGGCAGAACAGGCGGGGGATGCATGAGCAGAGTGTTTCAGGCTTTTGTCCGGGTTACCGGATGGCTCCCGCAGAAGCTGGTTTTCCGCACCCGGTTTGAATACGAGGACCGGGCGGTTCAGTCCCGGCGGCTGCGGGGCCCGGTGATCCTGGTGTGCAACCACACCTCCCTGTACGATTTCGCGGCGCTGCTGTTCGCCTTTCCTTTCCGGACGCTCCGGGTTCAGATGGCGGAGGTGCTTTTCCGGAAGAAGGTGCTGGGCGCCTTCCTGAAGGGTATGGGCGGAATCTATGTGGACCGGGAGGCCCACCGGTTTGGGTTCATGGAGGAATCCCTGGAGATCCTGCGGAAGGGCGGCGCGGTCGGCATCTTTCCGGAGGGGCGGCTGCCCCGGCCGGGAGAGGAGACGCCCCTTGCCTTTCAGCCCGGCGCCGCGTACCTGTCCCTGGAAAGCGGCGTGCCCATCGTTCCCGTGTGGACGAACGGCGCCTACTTTACGCGGCAGAGGGCCCGGATGGTGATTGGGACGCCGCTGACGCCGGACCGGTTTTCGGGGATGGAGGGCTCCGGGAAGGAGAAAATCACGCAGTATACCCGGGAACTGCGGGAGAAGATCATTCAGCTGAAGGAGCTTGCCCATGAGTGAACAGGCACCGAGGAATTACCTGCTGTTCGATTTTATCCGGATCACGGCGATTCCGGGCCTCCTCTGGTTCAGGCCGAAATACCTGTACGCGGGGGAAAGCGCCCGGAAGCGGATCCGGGGCGGCGCCATCGTCATGGCGAACCATACCGGCATCTTTGACCCGGTGTATCTGATGCTGGCCATCTGGTACAGGCGGCTTCATTTCATCTGCGCCCGGGAGTTCTTCGACGGGAAGTTCACGTCCTGGCTGTTCCGCCAGTTCCACTGCATCCCCATCGACCGGGAAAGCTTCTCGATGGAATCCCTGCGCCGGATCACGGAGGAACTGAGGCAGGGGCATGTGGTGTCGATCTACCCGGAGGGGCGGATCAACACCGGTGAGCAGCTCTCCCCCTTCAAGTCCGGGATGGTGCTGATGGCGCTGAAGAGCGAATGCCCCATCGTGCCGGTGTATATCCGGCCCCGGAGGCACTGGTACAGCCGGCTGGTGGTCTGCGTGGGAGACCGGATCGACGTGAAGGAGGCCCTGGGCCCCAGGCCCTCCCTGCGCCGGATGGATGAGATGGCGGCGCTGCTGGAGGAGCGGGAGAAGGAACTGGCGGCCCTGGCCGAAGGAAAGCCGGGGGACAGGGCGTGAGGTCCGCCCCGGGGCGGGGCGGAAAAGAACAGGCCCGGCGGAGCCGGATCGGAAAGAACCCGGGTCGGCGGAGGCTGACCGGAGATTATGGAGGAAAAAGAGGATGAGCATTGTTCAGGGAAGCGCGGAGGCGTTCCGCCGCTATACGGATCCGGAGACCTTCGAAAGGATCCGGGACGACGGGGACATCTGCCGCATGTGGCAGCGCTGCGCGGCGGAATACGCGGAGAAGACCGCGCTGGTATACGACGGGCAGAGCCGGACCTACGGGGAGCTGGACCGGGAGGTCGCCGGGCTGCGGAGCGCCCTGAGGTCGCAGGGGGCGGCCCCGGGGGACCGGGTCGCCGTGTTCTGCGCCAATTCCATCGATTTTGCCCGGGCGTTCCTGGCGGCGGTGACCGCGGGATGCACGGCGGCGGTGCTGCCGCCCCATCTGGATGCCGGCGCGGTGTTCGGCTGCTGCCGGATGTTCGGCTGCAGGGCGGTCATCTGCCACGAGCAGACGGAGGAGAAGCTGAGCGTGCTGAAGGCCCAGGCGCCGGACGTGAGGATTCTCCGGGCCGGGGATCAGGGAAGCGCGGAGGCGCCGGTCCGGGAGGTGACGGGGGAAACGCCCTGCGTCATCATGTTCACCGGCGGCACCACGGGAAAGAGCAAGGGGGCGCTGCTCAGCCACGGCGCGGTCATGCAGGGGGTGATCAACGGGTGCTACGGTATCCGGGAGATCTTTGGCCAGCGGTATGTGATGGCCCTGCCCCTGTCCCATGTTTTCGGGCTGATCCGCAACCTGCTGACCGCCCTGTACACCGGCAGCTCCCTGCTGATCTGCAGGTCCAATCAGGATCTGTTCCGGGATATTGCCGCTTTCCGGCCCACCGTGCTGGTGGTGGTGCCCGCCCTGGCGGAGATGGCCATGGCCCTGTCCGGAAAGTTCGGCCGGAACATGCTGGGCGAGGATATGCGCACGGTGATCTGCGGCGCGGCCGCGGTTCCCCAGTATCTGGTGGAGGCTTACAGCCGGATGGGGATCGACCTGTTTCCGGGCTACGGGCTGACGGAATCGGCGAACCTGGTGTCCGGCAATCCGGAACCCCTTCGCAAGCCGGGGTCCGTGGGACTCCCCTTTCCGAACCAGGAGCTGAGAATCGAGAACGGGGAGCTGCTGCTGCGGGGCAGGAACATGCTGACCGCCTATGTGGGCACTGAGGAGAAGGCCTGGGACGCGGACGGCTGGTTCCATACCGGGGATCTGGCCCGGATCGACGAGGAAGGATTCCTGTATATCACCGGACGGATCAAGGAGATCATCATCCTCGACAACGCGGAGAACATCTCCCCCGCCGAGCTGGAAGCCCGGTTCAATGACCTGCCCTTTATCCAGGATTCCCAGGTGTTTGAGGACCGGACGGAGGAGGGAAAGAGGATCCTGGCCCTCGAGGTCGTGCTCCGGCCCGCCGAGGCGGCGAAGCTGGGGGCGGATCCCCGGGGCGCCGCCATGGAAAAGCTCTGGGAGGTGAACCGCAGGCAGCGGCCCGCGGAGCAGGTCACCCGGATCGTGATCCGGGATACGGATTTCGAGCGCTCCCCCAGCATGAAGATTGTGAGGTATAAGCGGTGAGCAGACAGGAGATTCTGGAAAAGCTGATCGAAATCATCCGGTTCGCGGACGAAACCGCGCTGGAGCGGTGCCCGGAAATCACGGAGGAAACCCGGCTGCTGGAGGATCTGGGCTTCTCCTCCGTGGCCCTGCTGTACACGGCGGTGTCCATCGAGGAGGCCTTCGGCATCCGGCTGGACGACGTGAACATCTGGGATCTGCACAATCTGGGCGACGTCATCGGAATCATTCAGAGGAAGACGGCATGAGGCGGGGCGGAAGGATCCGGATCGGGGTCCGGACCGGCGCGCGGAAACGGAGCGCGGCATGAGCGGAGTGATCTGGGCGGCGGCCTTTCTGCTGTTTTTCGTCGTCCTGCCGCCCCTGGCCGTGCTGCTGCGGATGACGAGCCGCCGGAAGCCGGCGGATTTCGATGAAAACCCCGCGGTCATGGATCATACGCCCTATGAGCCCTGGCGGCAGGAGATCCTGGCGGCGGCGAAGGTCTTCCGGAAGCGGCCCTTCGAGCGGGTCGGGATTCAGGCCCGGGACGGGGTTTCCCTGCGGGGAGCCTGGTATCCGGGCGGGCCGAAAACCGCCCTGCTGATCCACGGGTACAGCTCGACGCCGGTGAACAACTTCGCCCCGCTGGCCGAAAGGCTGCTGTCGGAAGGATGGAGCGTGCTGATGCCCGATACCCGGGGCCACGGAGAGAGCGGCGGCCGGGTCACCTTCGGCCTCCGGGAGGCGGAGGACGCCCTCCGGTGGGCGGAGTGGGCGGACGCCCGGGCGGATTGCGGGGCGATCATGGTCTGCGGGATCTCCATGGGCGGCGCCGCGGTGAATCTGGCCTCCGACGGCCCCTGGCCCGGAAAGGTTCGGGTGCTGGTGTCGGACGCGGGATACTTCAGCGTGCTGAAGCAAATGGAGACCATGCCCTGGAAGAGCGCCGTCCTGAAGTGGATCCTGATCCCGGGGCTGACCCTCTTCGCGGCGCCGGTGCTGGGCGTCAGCTTCCGGGAGGACGGGCGGAAGCACCTGGCCCGGGCCAGGATTCCGATGTGCTTCCTGACGGGTACGGCGGACCGGAGCGTCCTGCCGGAGACCGTGGAGGAGGCCTACGCGGCCTGCGGGGCGGAGAAGAAGCTGATCCGGGCGGAGGGCGCGCCCCACACGCTGGCCTTCCTGGCCGGCGGCGAAGATGTGCGGGAGGAGCTCTTCGGGTTTATCGGCCAATGGATGGAGCCGGGGGAAACCGGCCGCCGGGCGGCGGGTCGGAACCCTGATCATACGGAACCCCGGGATCCCTGAACCTGTGTACAGACCCCTGAACACAGGCAGGGACCCCGGAAAACAATACGGAACCCAAAAAACGGAAACAGGAGGATACGGAAAATGAAACCCTATGCGGTTATGGCGGACGCGACCTGCGATCTGGGAGAGGACATTCAGCGGCAGTACGGGATTGAGGTGATCCCGTCCCATATCATACTGCCGGACGGACGGGACATCCCCTCCTTCCACGAATGGAAGGAATTCAACCGGGATCAGTTCTACGCGGATCTGAAGAAGAATCCGGAAGGATTTACCACCTCCCCGCCCAACGTGGAGGAGTTCGGGAGGGCCTTTGACGCCTGCGCGGAAAAGGGCCAGGACGTGCTGCTGCTGACCATTTCCACCGGCATCAGCGGAACCTACAACTTCGCCCTGCAGGCGAAGAAGGAGGCGGAGCAAAGGCATCCCGGCCTGGAGATCCGGATCATCGACTCCCTGCGCTTCGGCCCGGCCCTGGGCATGCTGACGGTCTGCGCCGCGCGGAAGCGGGATGAAGGCTGCAGCCTGGAGGAGACGGCGGCCTATGTGGAGGAAAACAAGAACCGGCTGCATCAGGCCGGGTGGCTGGACGATCTGTCCTTCGTGGCGAAGAAGGGCCGCATGACCCACGCGAAGGCCTTCTTCGGCACCCTGGCGGGCATCAAGCCCATCGGGGAGTTCGACTACAACGGGCTGACCACGGTGATCGGCAAGGCGAAGGGCGCCAAGGCCGCCTATCAGCTGCTGATGCAGTATATCGGCCGGACGATCGAAAACCCGGAGGAGCAGACCATCGTCATCGCCCATACCTGCCGGCAGGCCCAGGCGGAGATGTACCGGGAGATGATCGAGCGGGAATTCCATCCCCGGGAGATCCGGCTGTGCGACGTTTTCCCCATGTGCGGCATCAGCATCGGGCCCGGCCTGATGGCGGCCTACTATATGGGAAAGCCGATCAGCCAGGGGCTGACCGAGGAGCGGAAGATCATCGACGAATGCCAGGCCGGCGGAAAGAACGGCTGAATCCCCTTGCCTTCCGGGCAGCCGGCGGCGGAAGCCGGGACGGCTGCCCGGGCGGGAAGCGTACGAAAGGGTATGCATGAGCACAAAAAAGATTGACGGGCGGCTGTTTGCCCGGATGCTGCGGAGCGGGATGGCGTCCCTGCAGGCCGTGGAAAAAGAGCTGAACGCCATGAACGTTTTCCCCGTGGCGGACGGGGATACGGGAACCAATATGCTGACCACGCTGCGCAACGGCGTGCGGGTGGCGCCGGACACGGCGAACCTGAGCGAATACCTGAAGGCGGTCAGCGGCGGCATGCTGCTGGGCGCCCGGGGAAACTCCGGAGTCATCCTGTCCCAGATTTTCAAGGGGATCTATCTGGAGCTGAGCCGGCGGGCGGCGATCTCGGCCGTGGAGCTGCGCAACGCCTTTATCCGCGGCTACAAGGTGGCCTACGAGGCGGTGATTCAGCCGGAGGAGGGCACCATCCTGACGGTCTGCCGGGAGGGCATCGAGCAGGTGACCCGCCAGCTGAAGCGGATTCCGGATGTGGAGACCCTGCTGAGCACCTATCTGGCCTGCATGGAGATCACCCTGGCCCGGACGCCGGAGATGCTGCCCGTGCTGGCGGAGATGGGCGTGGTGGACAGCGGCGGAAAGGGATATATCGCCCTGATCCGCGGCATGGCGGAGGCTTTGAGCGGAGAGGTCCGGGAGGTCCGTCCCCCGCGGCAGGCCGGCGGGGCGGAGGAGCCGGAGGCGGCGCCTGCCGCGCCCCCCGTGGATTTCAGCGCCTTCAACGCGGACAGCGTCTTTGAGGAAGGCTACTGCATGGAGTTCATCCTGCAGCTGCTGCGGTCGGTGCCCTATCTGCAGAACTTTCAGGAGCGGCAGTTTATCGAGGCGCTGGGGCAGTGGGGCAGCTCCATGGTCGTGGTCCGGGATGAAACCCGGGTCAAGGTGCATATCCATACCCTCACCCCGGCGCCCATCATCAGCTACGCCCAGCAGTACGGCGAGTTTCTGACCTTCAAGCTGGAGAACATGCAGCTGCAGCATAACGAGGTGATCGGGCGGAAGGAAGCGGAGGTCCGGCCGGAGGGAAAGACGGCCCGGAAGCGGGTTCCGGTGGCTACGGTGGCCGCGGTCAACGGCGCGGGGATGAAGGCGGTGTTTGAGGATCTGGGCTGCCGGGAGATCATCGAGTGCGGCCCGACCATGAACGCCTCGACGGAGGAGTTTCTGCGGGCCATCCGGGCGGCGAACGCGGACCATACCCTGGTGCTGCCCGGAAACCCGAACCTGCTGCTGGCGGCGCAGCAGGCGGCCCGGATGGTGAAGCGGGACGTCCGGGTGATGGAGGCGAAAACCATTCCGGAATCCTATTTCGCCCTGGCCATGGACCTGCAGGACAGCGAGGACTGGGAGGCCCGGGCGGAGCAGATGGAGCAGGGAATCCGCAGCGTCGAAACCGTGCTGATCGCGGTGGCGGCCAAGTCCTTCTATCATAATGAGATCCGCTTCCCCAAGGGGAAGTGGGTGGCGATCCACCATAACGAGCCGGTGCTGGCGGAGGACGACGCGGCCGCCGCCGTGGTTGAGGGCATCGGAAAGGTCCGGAACATCGAGGAGAAGGAGATCTGCGTGCTGATCCGGGGAAAGGGCGGCCGGCCGGAGGACGGGGAGCGGATTCAGGAGATGCTCGCCCAGCGCTATCCCCTGCTGGATTGCACCTTCCTGGAAGGCGGACAGCAGATCTACGACTGGATGGTCGGGCTGACCTGATATTGCATGCAGAAGAAATCCGCCGCCCGCGGGGCGGCGGAAGGAAAGAAGTATAGCAGGGAGAAAAGAAACAAAGCCCGCCGCCCGCGGGGCGGCGGAAGAAAAGAACAGCAGGGAGGAAACGCGCTTTGAGCTGGATTGGATGGACGGCGGTGGGGCTGGCCGTGCTGAGCCTGGCCGGGACCATGCTGGTCTCCTGGGTCATCTATAAGACGCTGCTTCGCCGGGACAAGCCGGAAAAATGGGCCCGGGAACAGAGCATGCCCGACGACGAGGAGTACGTGAGGCTGTATACCCAGGCGCTGGACTGGCGGAAGGAACATCTGGACCGGATGCGGGATCTGGAAACCGAAAGCGACGGGCTCCGCCTGTACGGGGAGTACTATGACTTCGGATCGGACCGGGCGGTGATCATCATCCCCGGACGCATGGAGGCCTGCTATTATTCCTGCCACTACGCGGAGCCGTACCGGCAGGCGGGATGGAACGTGCTGACCATCGACGGCCGGGCCCACGGAAAGTCCGAAGGAAAGACGAACTCCCTGGGCTATCGGGAATACCGGGATATCCTGGCCTGGGCCAGGCTCCTGCATGACCGGGAGGGCATCCGGAAGATCGTGCTCCACGGCATCTGCATCGGATCCTCCACGGCGGTGTTCACGGCTGCGGATCCCGGATGCATGGACTATGTGGAGGGCATCGTCGTGGACGGGCTGTACCAGCGGTTCTATGATTCCTGCAGGAATCACATGATCCAGGATCACCGGCCGCTCTTCCCCTTCCTGCTCGAGGTTTCGATGCTGATCCGCCTGTTCAGCCACGCGGACGTGCTCCATGACGGGCCGATCCGCCGGATCGGCCGGGTGACGAAGCCGGTGCTTTTCCTGCACAGCCGGGAGGATGTGTTCTCGACGCCGGAGAAGGCGGAGGAGCTGTATGCCCGCTGCCCCGCGGAGAAGAAACGGATCTGCTGGTTCGACCATGGCGGTCATTCCCGGGTCCGGCTCACGAACACGGAGGCGTATGACCGGGCGATCGCCTCGTTCCTGGCGGATCCGCAGTTTCAGTAGAACCGGGCCTGCCGCAGGCAGGCGCAGGGAAGAAGAATATCCGCCTGAGGCGGATTCAAAAAAAAGGAGGTATGAACAATGTATTGCAGTAAGTGCGGAGCGTCCCTGAATGAAAGCTGGCAGGTCTGTCCCCAGTGCGGAACCGCGATTGAGAAGGAGGAGCAGGCAGCCACTCCCATCACGACCTATCAGGGATCCCTGGGAAACCCGACGCCGGTGCTGGCCTGGGGAATTACCGGCCTGGCCTTCGCGGTCACCTTCTGGCTGAGCTTCCTGGGAATCATCTTCTCGATCGTGGGGCTGAAGAAGTCCAAAAATTACATTGAGTTCACCGGGAACGCCCCCAGCAAAAAGGCGATGATCGGCCGGAAGCTGAGCATCGCCGGGATCATTGTCGGAAGCATCTTTACCACGTTCCTGATCATCTTCCTGATCGCCGCCGCCAGCAACGGCGGCCGCTACTACTGATGGAACGGAGGGACGGTCCCTCCGTTCCCAAAAAGGGAGCGCCGGCTGGCGCTCCCCTTTTTCTGTTATAGTCCGGGATTCCCACTCCGAAGGAAGGAGTGGAACGAAAAGAACCGTCTCTCCGTTCCAGTCCCTCCGTTCCACTTACGCCCAGGGATTCTCGGTGGGATAGGGCAGGTTCTTGGGCTGGTTCCAGGCGATGT
>CAMVDI010000017.1 GCA_947166205.1 uncultured Clostridia bacterium | reverse complement strand
AGCCGACAGGGCATTTATCTGCTGGACGAACCGGAAGCGGCGCTTTCTCCTCAGCGTCAGCTGACCCTGCTGCTCCACATCGTACAGATGGCGGAAGCCGGATCACAGTTCATCATCGTGACCCATTCGCCGATCCTTCTGGGAATTCCGGACGCGGAGATTCAGGGGTTTTCAGACGCAGGGATTCACCCGTGTGAGTATGAAGAAACGGAAAGCTACCGGATCACAAAGCTCTTTATTGAAAACAGGAAGCGTATGCTGGAAAGACTGCTGCATGACGATCCCTGATGTTCCGGCCCGGGGAAATCCTGAGCAGAGTTTTCCGAAAAAGCCGGACGACAAAAAACTGATGCCATTATCTGACATCAGTTCAGCGAAATGGGAAGAAACGATTTGCGTATTCAGAATGAAGAATCGTCTCAGAAACTGCCGCCCAGATTCTCCAGCGTGTCGATGACCACCACGCAATCCTCCCGGACCGTCCGCATCACCTTTTTCATCAGGTTCTCGGGAAGCGCAACGCAGCCGCCGGTGTAGGGCTTCAGCGGGCCGAAGCAGTGCAGGAAAATCGCGGAGCCCCGGCCGGGGGTGCCTTCCTCATTGAAGCTGATGTTCAGGCAGTACTGGTATTGATACTCATAGTCCACGATGTGCTCACTGTCGTCCAGAACGAGCTCCGGAACATCCCGGATGTCCACCATCTGGTTGTACTGCCGATCAGGATCGCCGGACCAGTAGGTGTTCCCGTCCACCTGGGTGTAGGGGATCGCGCAGCCGGGATCGGGGGCAATGCCGAAGGCCTTGTTGAAGTGATAGACTCCGATCGGCGTCTGGGCGCAGCCTTCCTTGTGGTCCGTGTCCAGGCAGAGACCGTTCAGGCCCACAAAGCCGGGGGTGGAGAGGATCTGCTTCCAGTTTCCTTCCTCATCCCGCTGGTGCATCGAGATGGTGGCGGTGGTCTTGTCCAGGCCGAGGCCGGCGACCACAAACAGCTGGGTCACGCTCTTGTCCTGCGCCTGGGGGAGGTTTACCACCCACGCGGGGGAATCCGTCACATGCTGGATGCTGGCGTGCAGCCCGTCCGGGCTCTCCTCCGCCATCGAGATACTTGTCAGGGCCAGCGCCAGAATCAGCGCGGTCAGGATCAGGGTCCATCTTTTCATGGCTGGTCAGCTCCATTCATTTCTGATTTCTTACGCGGAAAGTATATTTTCATCCGGCGGAAATGTCAACCGCGGCACAAAGCAGAAGGCGCGAAACCGCGGCGCAAAACAGGCGGCGTGAGATACGGCGCAAAAAAGACGGCGGCGCAAGGAGGCGAAAGCGAAAAAGGGCGAATTCCGTCGGACACGGCAGGCTTAAAAAATGGTTTTTCAGATTTTTGCGCGGATACTGCCACATCTGATTTTTCTCACGTATATCCCTGTGAACGGAGTTGATGCTCCGCGAAATATGAAAGAGAGGTGTTCAGCCATGAAAAAAACGATATCCATTCTTCTGGCCCTGGTCCTTGCAATCGGAGTATGCAGCGCTTTCGCGGAGAAGGCCGCGCTGCCGGTCTACAGCTTCCCCGGAGACGATGATGTGACGGCCGCCGTTGTGAAGTACATGCAGGAAAGCAACGAGGCCTATGATGTTCCTGAAGACGGCGTGCTGATTCCCACGCCCATTGTCCTCAAAACGGAAGTGAGCGAAGACGGGAACAAGGCCACTGTGTGGGGCAATTTCTGGATCTTCGTGTACAAGCTGAACGGGAAGATCCTGGACCTTGTTTCCGGCGGGGAGAACCCCGGCGTGATCACTCTGGAAAAGAAGGATGGGGAATGGACCGTTGTCTCCGCCGAATTCGCGGGGGACGGCGAAGAATATCAGAAGAGCATTGAGAAGTTTGCCAACGGCGATGAGAAGCTGCTGGAATCCTATGCTCTCACGGTCGGTGATGATGGATTCCTGCCCCAGTATCAGCGGGCTGTGCTGGTCGAATACGTCAACGACAACGGCCTGGAGATCGAAGCTTATCAGGAGCCCGGCTGGGATCCTGTGAGCCTGACGGACTGACCGGAAAAGACGGACAGAAAACGGTGAAAACGGGGCAGGCGAGTCCCGCCGGAGTGAATCCCGGAAGCGCGGAATCCCATGCGCTTCCGGGGTCTTTTGTTTTCGTCGGCGGGTTTCCCGGCTGAGGTTTTAAAACCCATTGACAAGGTAGGTATTATTGGGTATGATGATCGGGCGCCGGTGAGAGGATCCAGGAAGGGACGAGCGGCGCGGAAAGAAGGACACGGAGACAGACATGCTGGAATGCAGAAAGATCACCTTCCGGGTGAACGACGAAGGACAGGAAAAGGAAATCATACATGACCTGAGCTTTACGCTGGCGGACGGGAAGCTCGCCGTGATCACCGGGCCGAACGGGGGCGGGAAATCCACGCTGGCCCGGCTGATCGCCGGGATCGAGAAGCCGATTTCCGGGCAGATTCTGCTGGACGGGCAGGACATTACCGGATGGAGCGTTACGGAGCGGGCCAGGGGCGGAATCGCCTTTGCCTTTCAGCAGCCGGTCCGCTTCAAGGGGCTGCAGGTGATCGACCTGCTGCGGCTGGCGGCGGGAAAAAGACTGAACATGGCGGAAGCCTGCGAATACCTGGCGCGGGTCGGGCTGTGCGCCAGAGACTATATTGACCGGGAGGTCAACGCCAGCCTCTCCGGCGGAGAGCTGAAGCGCATCGAGATCGCCACCGTGCTGGCCCGGGACAGCAAAGTGATCATCTTTGACGAACCGGAGGCGGGGATCGATCTGTGGAGCTTCCAGAACCTGATCGAGGTTTTCCGGGACATGCGGGCCCAGATGAAGGACCGGTCCATCCTGATTATCTCTCATCAGGAACGGATCCTGGATATCGCGGACGAGCTGATCGTCCTGCGCGAAGGCCGGCTGAGCGAGCAGGGAAGCCGGGAGGAGATCATGCCCGGGCTGATCGGAACCAGCTCCGCCGTACCGGAATGCCGGAAGGCCTATTCCGCGGAAGGGGGGAGCGAGGCATGATGAAACTCGACGAAACACAGATGCGGCTGCTGCGGGAAGTGGCGGATCTGCACAAGGTTCCGGAAGGGGCCTACAACATCCGATCCAACAGCAAGAGTGCGGGCCGGCAGTCCACGGCGAACATCGAGATCACGCCGAAGGAGGATGTCAGCGGGCTGGAGATCCGGATCAAACCGGGCACCAAGCATGAAAGCGTTCATATCCCGGTCGTCATGACCGAAAGCGGACTGAAGGAAACGGTCTACAACGATTTCTTCATCGGCGAGGACGCGGACGTGGTCATCGTCGCCGGGTGCGGCATCGACAACTGCGGAAACCAGGACAGCCAGCATGACGGCATCCACCGTTTCTACGTGGGGAAGAACGCGCATATCTGCTACGTGGAGAAACACTACGGATCCGGCGACGGAAAGGGCAAGCGCATCCTGAACCCGGTGACCGAGGTCTATCAAGAGGAAGGATCCAGCGTCGAGATGGAGATGGTCCAGATCAAGGGCGTCGACGATACGGAGCGGACCACCATCGCGGAGCTGGCCGCGAACGCCCGGCTGACGGTTCGGGAAAGGCTGATGACCCACGGGGATCAGCGGGCCATCAGCAAATACGACGTGCGGCTCAACGGCGAAGGCGCGAAGGCGGACGTGGTATCCAGATCCGTGGCCACTGCTGGGGAACGCTCCCTGCAGCGGGCATACGGAAGGCGATGCCATCATCATGGATCAGGGGAGAATCCTCGCTGTTCCCGGGCTGGAGGCCAACGACGTGGACGCCGCCCTGGTTCACGAGGCGGCGATCGGAAAGATCGCGGGGGACCAGATCATCAAGCTGATGACCCTGGGACTGACGGAGCAGGAAGCGGAGGAGCAGATCATCAACGGCTTCCTGAAGTAAAGCAAACCATACGACGGAAAACACCTCCGGAAAAATCCGGAGGTGTTTTTTACGGCCGGGGCGGGATCAGAGATCCGCGGGGGCCAGGTCCGGGCACTTCTCCAGCAGCCCGCCGGGGGCAACCACGCAGACGGCGCCCTTCTCCGCGAAGGTATCGAGGAGGGAGGCAGCCTGAAGCAGATCATCGCCGGTGGCGTGGAGAATGTCCGCCCGCATCCGCTCCGCCTGCTCCCGGGTATAGCGGGTCAGGTAGCGCACGTCCGCCACCGCGCCCTTCTCCCGGGGGCTGAGCAGGGGATTCAGATCGTTCAGGGTGGAGATCACATACTTGTCCAGGGACTCCCCGCTGTGAAGGAATTCCCGGAGGAAGGCGGAGGAACCGGCATCCGCCTTCAGGCTCAGGCCAGGGGTGGGATCCCGGTAGGAATAGGAGAACAGGTTGCCGGTGCGGTCCATCTGGAACCCGCAGCCGTAGGCGCCGCCCCGGACGCGGATCTGATTCCAGAGCCAGGAATAGGTCAGGATATTGGCGACCAGCAGGAAGGAACCCCGGAAGGGAATTCCTTCCCGGGACAGATGATATCCCCGCACGGCGAAACCCACCTGGGCGGGAATGCGGTATCCCCTGCGATAGGGCTGATCCAGGGAGAAGGAGACATACTCCGGCACGGATTCTCCCTCCGGAAGGGCCTGCAGGAAACGGGACAGGGACACGGAGGGATCATCCGCGGTCAGGCTCAGCAGCAGCCGGCGCCGGCTTGTGATCCCGGTGAGAAGCTTATCCGCCGCGGCGCGCAGGGCCGGCAGGAAGGGGGCGGGATCGGAGGCGAAGCCGTGGATGTACCGGACCCGGAGATCCCCCTCCAGCGCGTTGCGCAGCGCGCCGTCGGCGGAGAAATGGGAAAGAACGTTCCGGATTCCGATGACATGGCCGGAGCCGACGATCCGCGCCCGGGAGGACATCTCCAGCTGCTGGACGATCTCCATGATCTTGTCCGTGGCGGAGAAGTCGGTGGTTTTCAGAATCTCAAGGAGCAGGTCCTCAGCCCGGCTCAGGTTTTCCCGCAGGACGCTGGCGGAAACCGTGAAGAAGGGCGTGCAGAGGGAGGGATTCTCAGGATGGGTCCGGGAGATGACGGTGAACCCGATCCGCCCGATGATCCGCTTGATCTCCAGCTGGAGGGAGGCGGAATCGTGGCGGGCGGTGGGAAGCTTTCCGAGAAGGCTGCAGGCCATGTCCAGATGCTGCAGCTCCTCCAGGGAGGCGTCGCTGACGTTGAAGCAGGCCCGAATGTGCACGATGCCGGCGGAGGGCTGGGGATGGAACAGCACCCGGACGCCCAGCTCTTCCCGCTCATCCGTTTCCGGCCAGAAGGGCGGGACATCCGCGTCCTCCTTTTTCAGCATGGGCAGGGTGGCCAGGGCCTCGGGGCTGTCCGGGGTTTCCTGCCAGGTCTCCAGGGAGGCGATCAGGGCTTCGTTGGCCGCCCGCTGTTCCCCGGTCCAGGCGGAAGTGATTTCCGCCAGGCGCGCTTCCTCCGCCCGGCGCTTCTCCTCGCCCAGGGTTTTCGAGGGCTTCAGGGACAGGCGGCACATGCCGGTCTGATCCGTCAGGAGGGAAACCGCCAGATCGTTCAGGGCGCCGGAGGCGAGCATGGCGCGGAGCTCCTCCACCTGGGGATTGTTCTCCAGCGCGAAGAGGGGATCCCCGTCATACAGCCAGGAACCCATCGCCCGGACGGCCCGGTCGATTCCCTGGGGCTCATCCTCCTCCTTCAGGACGAAGACCATCCGGTTCATGGAGGCCTCTGCCGCGGCGGGATCCAGCCCCTCCCGGCGGATACGTTCCGCGAAGGCGGCGATGACTTCGGGAATCTCATCCATCCGGCCGTCCGTCACATTCTCCGCGTGGAAGGTGAGGACGGTCTGCATGGAGGAATCGTCCACGGACATGCTGAAATCCTGCGCAAGGCCCTTTTCCAGGATGAGGCGCTTCAGGGGCGCCTCGTTGGTGCCCGTGAGCACATCCCCGATGATCCCGGCGGCCATGCTCCGGGTTTTATCCTCCCAGGAGCCCAGAATCCGGGAGAGGTACAGATGCCCCTTGTCCGCCGGATCCTCCTCCTGTCCCAGCTCATAGGACATTTCCCGGACGGCGCTCTTCGGCGTCTGGAGGGCGAAGCGGGGAAGGTCGGTCTCCGGATCATAGCGGTCCAGATAGGAGGCGATCAGGGGAAGCATCTCCTCCATGGGCACCGCGCCGTCCAGATAAATCCAGGCGTTGGAGGGGTGATAATGGCGGCGGTAGGTTTCCCGATATTGATCCCAGGTCAGGTCCGGAATCGCTTCCGGATCCCCGCCGGAGTTGAACCCGTAGCCCGTGTCCGGGAAGAGAAGCCGGGACATTTCGCGCTCGCCCACTTCCCGCACATCGCTCATGGCGCCCTTCATCTCGTTGAACACAACGCCCTTGTAGATATACTGTCCCTCCGGGTTCTTCTCGATATGCCAGCCCTCCTGACGGAAGAGCCGCTCGTCCGAAAGGATCCGGGGACGGAAGACCGCGTCCAGATAGACCTCCGTCAGGTTCATCAGATCCCGGTTGTTCCGGGAAGCCACGGGATACATGGTCATATCCGGGAAGGTCATGGCGTTCAGGAAGGTATTCATGGAACCCTTCAGGAGCTCGACGAAGGGCTCCCGGACGGGGTATTTTTCGCTGCCGCAGAGGACGGAGTGTTCCAGAATATGGAAGACGCCGGTGTTGTCCTCGGGGAGCGTGCGGAAGGCCACGGAGAAAACCTTGTTCTCCTGCCCGTTATCCAGCCAGCACAGCCGGGCGCCGGTCCGGAGATGAACCATCTCCGTCAGGACGCCCTGCAGCTCCCCGGATTCCCGGATCCTTTTCACCCGAAAACCATGAACGGTCTGATCAACGCTGTACATCTCAATGCATTCCTTTCTGACGATTCGGTTTGGTGGCGCCTTTGGCCGCGCGGCCGGTGCCGGGTCAGTCGTAAATCTTCCGTCCGTGGGCGTCGGAAACGCCGGAGAGCCGATGGAAGAAGGTGTTCACCACATCCCGCCAGTTTTCCGCGTTCAGCCGCTGTTTTTCCGCCCGGGCCAGAATGACGGAACGGTCCGGCTCCGGGAAGGGGAGGGAGGCGAGGGCCTGCTGCAGACGGGCCGCTTCCTGGGCCCCCTCGAAGTGATCGTCGTAGATCCGCTGGATCAGGGTGCGCCCGTCCCGCATGACGAAATCATAGGGCAGACGGTGGAAGAACAGGAGGAGCAGGCTGGGGCAGGAGGCGGGGTCCTCATAGCGGGAGCGGAGCTCGGGCGGATACTGGGAGACATAATCCGTGCCCCGGGAGGTACGGTCCACGCCCACCGCGTCCCGGGAAGCCCTGTGGTAGGTGCCCCAGAGGTCATACTCATATCCGGAGGGATTGGGCCCGTAATGGCTGTGGGGAGTGACCATCCAGCACAGCCCCAGGGGGGCGGTATACTTTTCATAGATGCCGCGGGAGGCGAGCATCCACCGGCACAGCGTTTCCTGATCCTTCGGGGAGAACTCATAGGTCAGGGCCGCCCACTGGGAGACAATCTCCTCCGCGGAGGTTTCCGGATTCCAGGCGAAGAGACCGAAGCCGAAGAGATTCGCGGCCGC
Source organism: uncultured Clostridia bacterium (assembly GCA_947166205.1). Next base: position 8,200 of record CAMVDI010000017.1, on the reverse strand, counting down.
CAGGGGATGGCCGAAGAAGTTTTCGTCCCGGCCCAGGTTGGAGACGGCGGCCACGGCGCAAAGGCGGTCCGCCGGCAGCTGGGCCATCAGCTCGTTCCACATGGGCGCCATGGTGTACAGATCGATCTGCTGGCCCGTATACTCCTGGGCCAGCTGCACCTCCAGCGCCATGGGGGTATGCCGCAGGGAAAGGAAGAGGGGGGAGACGGGCTCCCGGACCTGGAAATCGAAGGGACCGTTCTTGATCTGCAGAATCACATTCTCATCGAAGCGGCCGTCCAGGGGCTGATAGGTCTCGTAGGCGGCCTTCGGCCGGTCCACGGAGGCGTCCCGCCAGTCCTGACGGCAGTTATAGACGAAGCAGCGCCAGACCAGCACGCCGCCGTAGGGCTTCAGGGCGCGGGCCAGCATGTTCGCCCCGTCCGCGTGATCCCGGCCGTAGGTGAAGGGCCCGGGACGGCCTTCGCTGTCCGCCTTCACCAGGAAGCCCGCCAGATCCGGCACCTCCCGGTAAACCCGGAGCACCGTTTCCTTCCACCAGGTCTGCACCCGGGGATCCAGGGGATCCGCCGTATCCAGGCCGGCCCGGAGGGGCATCGAGAAATCCACGGAAACCATCAGCCGGACCCCGAAGGGGCGGAAGAGATCCGCCAGGGCGGACAGATCCGGCAGGAAATCCGCGATCAGATCCTGGGCGGGCTCATGCACATTGACGTTGTTGACGCAGAGCACATTCAGCCCCACGGAGGCCATCATCCGGCCCAGATGGCGGAGACGGGCGGGATCGTAGGCAAAAAGGTTCCCCTCGAAGAAGAGGCTGCGGCCGGCGTATCCCCGCTCCACGGAGCCGTCCATGTTGTCCCAGCAGTCGATCATCCGCAGGGGCCAGCGGGGACGGGAGCTTTCCGGCAGGGCCGCTCCGCCCAGCATATGACGGAGCAGGGCGTAGGCGCCGTAAAGGAGCCCGGTTTCGCCGCCGGTAATCCGGTTTCCGAAGATCCGGAACTCATCGCCGAGGGAGGGCTCCAGTTCCAGGGAGAAGGCCTGCTCCGGCAGGAATCCCGAGAGCTCCCAGGCCGCCAGCTCAGCGGGGGAGGCGGGAGAAAAGTTTTCCGGAAGGGGAGGGAATTTGCTCAGCCAGTTCGCGTTCATGCTTCGACCTTCTTTCTCAACAATACTCTTTCAGAATGACCTTTCATAATATGACCTTTCACAACATGATCCGGTAACCGCGGGATCCGTCCTTCACCGGGCGCTTTCCCCGGGGCCGCAGGAGGGTTTCACCGGCCTGCCGGAGGCCGCCTACTGCTCAAACTGGGCGCGGTACAGGCGGGCATAGGCACCCTCCTTCCGCAGCAGGGCGTCGTGGGTTCCCTGCTCCACAACCTTTCCGTCCCGCATGACCAGAATCAGATCCGCCGTTCGGATGGTGGAGAGCCGATGGGCCACGATGAAGCAGGTCCGCCCGGCCATCATGGCGGTGAAGGCCTTCTGGATCCGCTGCTCCGTCATGATATCAATGGAGGAGGTGGCCTCATCCAGAATCAGGACCGGGGGCAGGGCCAGCATGACCCGGGCGATGCAGAGCAGCTGCTGCTGCCCCTGGGAGAGGGAACCGCCGGCCTCGCCGATCACCGTATCATACCCCTGGGGAAGACGCCGGATGAAGGAATGGGCATGGGCCGACTTCGCGGCGGCGATGATCTCCTCCAGGGAAGCCTCCGGCCGGGAGAAGGAAATGATGTCCCGGACGGTTCCCGCGGGAAGCCAGGTATCCTGCAGCACCATGCCGATCTGGGCCCGCAGGGAAGCGCGGGTCATGGATCTGGTTTCGGTGCCGTCCAGCAGGATGCTGCCCGCGTCCGCGTCATAGAACCGCATGATCAGATTGATCAGCGTGGTCTTTCCGCACCCGGTGGGGCCCACGATGGCGACGCGCGTGCCGGGCTCCGCCCGGAGGGACAGATGCTCGATCAGGGGACGGGCGGGGTCGTAGGAGAAGCTGACATCCTTCAGGGTGAACTCACCCCGCACGGCGGAAAGCTCGGCGGGATGATCCGGATCCGGGGTCATGGGGGGCTCGTCCATCACCTCAAAAATCCTGGCGGCGCAGGCCAGCGCGTTCTCCAGCTCCGTGATGACACCGGAAATCTCGTTGAAGGGCCGGGTATACTGATTCGCGTAGGAGAGGAAGGAAGTGAGGGCCCCAACGGTCAGCCCGCCGGACAGGACGGTGAAGCCGCCCAGGAGCGCCACCGCCGCGTAGACCAGGGCGTTCAGGAAACGGGTGGACGGATTCACCAGGGAGGAATAGAAGGTGGCCTTCAGGGAACATTTTTCCAGCCGCCCGTTGATCTCATCGAACTGGGCCACGGTGGCCTCCTCATGCCCGAAGGCGCGGATGAGCTTCAGATCGCCGACGGCCTCGTTCATCACCGCCGTCTGCTCGCCCCGGGTTACCGACTGGAGGCGGAACATCTCATAGGTATGGGAGGCGATATACCTGGCCACGAAGAGGGACAGGGGCGTCAGCACCACCACGGCCAGGGTGATCAGCGGGGAAAGGGTCAGCATGAAGACCAGGGTTCCCAGGATGGTGACGATGCCGGTGAACAGCTGGGTGAAACCCATCAGCAGCCCGTCGGCGAAGGAGTCCACATCGGCGATCATTCTGGAAAGAATATCCCCGGAGGAATGGGCATCCAGATACTTCAGGGGGAGGGTGTGCAGATGGGCAAAGGCGTCGGACCGGAGGGAGCGGACGGTCTGATAGGTGATCCGGTTGTTCAGCGCGCCGCCGATCCACTGGAGCAGCGAGGCCGCGCCCACGGAGACCACCACCCGCAGAAGGATGGCGGAAAGGGACGCGAAATCCACCCGGCCGGGGCCGGCCATGCCGTCGACGGCCCGGCCCACCAGGATCGGCACATAGAGCGTCAGCGCCACGGAGACCAGGCTCAGGAGAAGGTTCAGGACGATCAGGCCGGACTGGGGACGGATGTAGCGAAGCACCCGGGACAGGGTGTTCCGCCGGAAGGAAGGTCTGGCGGAAGCGCGGTCAGGCATGGGCTTCTTCCTCCTTTCCCGCGGAGGCTTCATGGATCTCCCGATAGACCGGGCAGGATAAAAGCAGCTCCTCATGGGTTCCCTGACCCACGCAGAGCCCGTCCTCCAGCACAAGGATCCGGTCCGCGAAGCGGACGGAGGCGGTCCGCTGGGAAACGACAAAGGTCAGGGGAGGATGCTCCATCCCCCGCAGGGCGCGGCGAAGGGCCGCGTCCGTGGCGTAATCCAAGGCGGAGGCGCTGTCATCCAGGATCAGGACGGCGGGCTTCCGGACGAGGGCCCGGGCGATGGTCAGCCGCTGACGCTGGCCGCCGGAAAAATTACGGCCCCCCTGCTGAACCGGCTCATCCAGCCCCAGAGCCTTTCCCCGGACTACCTCCGCCGCCTGGGCCGTTTCCAGGGCGGCCCACAGATCCTGATCCGAAGCGTCCGGGTTTCCCCAGAGAAGATTGGAACGGATGGTCCCCGCGAAGAGGGAAGCGTGCTGGGGAACGACGCCCACCGCCGCGCGGAGGGAGCGGAGGGTCAGATCCTGGATGGGGGTGTCCCCGAAGAGAATTTCACCCCCCGTATGGTCATAGAACCGGGGAATCAGATTCACGAGGGTGGACTTTCCGGAACCGGTTCCCCCGATGATTCCGATGGTCTGGCCGGGAGCGGCGGTGAAGGAGATATGCTCCAGGGCGGGATCCCCGGAGGCGCTGTAGGCGATGCTCACATCCCTGAAGGTCAGGGACCGGAGATCCTCCGCCGCCAGCTGGCGGGAGCCGTCCTTCTGGGAAGGGGAAACCGCCAGCACATCCGAAATCCGCCGGGCGCAGGCGGCGGACTTCGTCAGGGTCACGATCAGATTGGCCAGCTTGACCAGCTCGACCAGGATCTGGGACATGTAATTGTACAGGGCGATCATCTGACCCTGGGTCAGGGAACCGGAATCCACCCGGACCGCGCCCTGACGCAGCAGGAGCACCAGGGCCAGATTCAGCACCACATAGGTCAGCGGATTCAGCACGGCGGTCAGCCGCCCCGCCCGGAGCTGGGCCCGGGTCAGCAGCCCGTTCAGCTTCTCAAAGCGGGCCGTTTCGGCGCCTTCCCGGCGGAAGGCCCGGATGACGCGGACGCCGGAAAGATTTTCCCGGGTGACGGCGGAAACGGCGTCCGTATCCTCCCGGACCCGGCGCTGCAGGGGCATGGAGGTCAGGATGATGCCGAAAACGATGACAAAGAGCACCAGAATGACCGCGGCGAAGATCCCGGACAGGCGCCGGTCGATGGAGAAAGCCATGATCAGGGCGCCGAAAACCACAAAGGGAGAGCGGAGCAGCAGGCGCAGCCCCATGTTGACCCCGGTCTGCAGCTGATTGACATCCCCGGTCAGCCGGGTCACCAGCGTGGCGGAGCCGAGACGGTCCAGATCCGTAAAGGACAGGGAATGGATATGGGAAAAGACCGCGCGGCGGAGAGAGGAGGAAAAACCGACGGCGGCGCGGGCGGCGAAGAACTGGGCCGTGACCGACGCGGCCAGACCCACCGCCGCCAGCAGCGCCAGCATCAGCGCGCAGCGAAGGACGGCGCCGGATTCCCCGGAGGGGATCGCCTGATCCACCATGCGGGCGACGATCAGCGGAACGATCAGCTCCAGGAGCGCCTCCAGCAGCTTGAACAAGGGACCCAGCACGCATTCCTTTCTGTAAGGAACCAGCCAGGCAGAAAGACGTTTGATATCCATCACCTCATCCCCGGCCCCTTCCCCGGGGGGAAGCGGGCACAGCTGAAGGAATTCTACCATAAAACAAGCCCTCTGGAAAGAGCGGGATCCCGGAAAAGCGGGAATTCCATTTGATCAAAATAAATTTTGCAAAATATAACTTAAACCCATTGACATGGTATGTTTTAAGTGCTACACTCGCCGCATACCCGCCGGGCCTTTTTCCGGCGGGGGTTTGAGCGAATGAAGCCCGCCCCGCGGGGGCGGCGGACCGACAACAGGGGAGGAAGCATCCGATGAAAAGGAAGAATCTGATCACCGTTCTGGCCGTGCTGGCCGTGGCCGTCCTCATGGCGGGGGTCTCCGTTTTCGGCGGCCTGAAGACCGCTGAAGCCTCCGGAGCCGAAGACGACCTGCTTTCCAGAATCCGGGAGCGGGGATATATCGTCATCGCCACGGAAGGGGACTGGGCACCCTACACCTATCACGACGAGAATGACAACCTGGTGGGCTACGACGTGGAGATCGGCCGCGCCATCGCCGAGTATCTGGGCGTGGAAGCCCGCTTTGAGCAGACCAACTGGGACGCGATTCTGGCGGGCGTGAAGAGCGGCCGGTTTGACGTGGCCTGCAACGGCGTCAGCTATACCGAGGAACGGGCCCAGGCCTACAACTTCTCCACCCCCTATCTGTACACCCCCAGCGTGCTGGTGGTCCGGGACGACAACACCGATATCCAGTCCGTTGAGGATCTGCAGGGAAAGAAGACCGCCAACACCATCTCCAGCATCTACGCGGGGATCGCGGAGGAATACGGCGCCACGGTCAGCGGCGTGGACACGCTTGCCGACACCATCCTGCTGGTGCTGCAGGGACGGGTGGACGCCACCATCAACGCGGAAGTCAGCATCAACGACTACCTGCGGGAGCATCCGGACGCGAAGCTCCGGATCGCCCAGCATCTGGAAGGGGATACCAACGCTTTTCCGGTCCGGAAGGACCCCTCCACGGACAGCCTGCTGAGCGCCATCAACGAAGCCATCGCCCAGATGCGGGCGGACGGAAGACTGGCTGAACTGAGCGTCAAATACTTCGGCGCGGATCTGACAAACCCGGCGGAATAAACGATGGACAACAGAATCATTGCGCTTCTGGCGAACGCTTTTCCCCAGCTGCTGGAAAAATTCCTGCTGGTGACGATTCCCCTGACCGTGGCCTCCTTCACACTGGCGCTGGTGATCTCCGTTACGGTGGCCATGATCCAGTATGCCCACGTGAAGGGGCTTCAGCGGATCTGCCGGATCTATATCTGGATCGTGCGGTGCACGCCGCTGCTGGTTCAGCTGTATATGGTTTTCTACGGGCTTCCCAGCGTGGGCATCTTTCTGGACCCGATTCCCACGGCCATCCTGGTCTTCGGTTTCAATGAGGGCGCCTACATGGCCGAATCCGTCCGGGCCGCCATGGAAGCGGTGCCCATGGGCCAGATGGAAGCCGGATACTGCGTAGGAATGAGCTACCTGCAGATCATGAAGCACATCGTGCTGCCCCAGGCCTTCCGGACCGCGTTTCCGTCCCTCTTCAACAGCCTGATCTCCATGGTGAAGGAGACCTCCCTGGCCTCCACCATCACCGTGGTGGAAATGTTCCGGCAGGGGGTCATCATCAACACCCAGGTTTACGAAACGCTGGCGCTGTACATGGAAGTGGCGGGGATCTATCTGATCTTCTGCTCTGCCCTGACCCTGATCCAGCGGTGGGGTGAGAAGAAGCTGAGCAGCTATGGAGGTGTCCGATGAGCCTGCTGAAGATCGAAGGCGTGCGGAAGCGCTTCGGGGACAACGAGGTGCTGAAGGGGATCAGCCTGGAAATCGGCAAGGGGGAAGTGATCGCGATCCTGGGCCCTTCCGGCTCCGGGAAGACCACGCTGCTCCGGTGCATCAATTTTCTGGAGCGGGCGGACGAGGGAAAGCTGACCCTGGACGGGAGAACCTACGACATGCACCTGATCTCCAAGGCGGAGACCGCGGCCGTGCGAAGGAAAACCGCTTTCGTTTTCCAGAACTACAACCTGTTCCTGAACAAGTCCGTGATCCAGAACGTGATGCTGGGACTGACCGCGGCGCGGGGCATGCCCAGAGCGATGGCGGCGGAAAAAGCCAGGGCGGCGCTGCAGAAGGTGGGCATGCTGGAGAAGGCACATGCCTATCCCATCTCCCTGAGCGGCGGCCAGCAGCAGCGGGTCGCCATCGCCAGGGGCCTGGCCACGGACCCTGAAATCATCTACTTTGACGAGCCCACCAGCGCCCTGGATCCGGAGCTGATCGGAGAGGTGCTGAACGTGATGCGGCAGCTGGCGGACGAAGGGATGACCATGCTGGTGGTTACCCACGAGATGGAATTCGCCCGGAAGGTATCCAGCCGGATCGTCTTTATGGACGGGGGAGAAGTCATCGAGAGCGGGCCCTCCGCGGAATTCTTCGCCCATCCGACCCAGGAGCGGTCCCGGGATTTTCTGCGGAGCCTGCGGCGAAGCGAATGGTAAGAACCGGGCGGGGCAGCGTGAGCTGCCCCGCCCGATAATTTTTTCGGGACGGGGCTTCATCGCCGGCGGTTTCCCGATCCCATCCCTGCCCCCGATCCCTTCCGGGACCGGGAACGGGGGAGACCGGACCCTTCCGGAGAGCGGGCCCCCGGGAATGAACGAAAAAAAGCGAAAATCAATTGACTTTTCATCCGGGTAAAAGGTATAATCTTTCCGATTGATCCGCCGGGTTTATCTTTGCCCGGCGGAAAATGAAATAAAAAAAGGAGGAACGTCATGGACGCCGGGAGTACCAGCGGCACGCCGGTTGGGCGAAGACAGCGGAGCCGGAACAGTCTGACGTTCCCGCTCTGTGCATAAACCATCTGAGACGGAATGCTTTTTTCCGGATTTCCGGGGCCTCGTCTGTCCCCGCGGGTTTTCTGCGCCCCTGAAGACGGGCCGCCTCCGGAAACATATCCGCGAAGCATCCGGATCCCGACCGTGTGCCTGAAACCTCATCAAGACAATGAAGGAGGAAGACAGGATGGCGGATCACAGTGTAACCGTTGAAGCAACGCTTCAGACGCTTCTTTCAGAAAAAAAGTACAATTCAGTCCGGGATATTCTGATCACCATGAATCCCGCGGACATCGCCGCCGTGTTTACCGGAATGGACGAAGAGAAGCTGCCGCTTCTTTTCCGTCTGCTTCCGAAGGAACTGGCCGCCGAAAGCTTTGTGGAGATGGAGCCCGAGGAGCAGGAGGCCCTGATCCAGGGCATCAGCGACCGGGAGCTCCGGCAGGTCATGGACGAGCTGTATGTGGACGACGCGGTGGACATCGTTGAGGAGATGCCCGCCAACGTGGTGCAGCGGATCCTCGCCCAGAGCGATCCCCAGA
>CAMVDI010000016.1 GCA_947166205.1 uncultured Clostridia bacterium | reverse complement strand
TCCAGCTCCTGGGGGATGCCCTGGAAGAAGTTCTTGACGATCATCATGTTGTACGCGCTGATGGCTCCGGGCAGCAGCACGGACCAGTAGGTGTCCTTCAGGCCCAGCACGTTGGCGATGATGATGTAGCTGGGGATCATTCCGCCGGAGAAGAACATGGAGAAGATCACCAGGTTCAGGAAGAAATTACGGCCCCGCAGCCGCTTCTTGGACACGGCGTAGGCCATGGTCACCGTGAAGAACAGGTTGATGACGGTTCCCGCCGCGGTGATGAACACGGAGTTTCCGAAGGCCATCAGGATCTTGTTCGAGGAAAAGATGTACCGGTACGCGTCCAGGGTTACGTCCTGGGGGATGATGAACATGGGCCGGGTGGCCAGCTCATATTCCGTGGCGAAGGAGGCGCCGATGATGTAGATGAAGGGCATGATCGTCGTGAAGGCGACGATGGAGACGAACAGATAGTTCAGCACATCGAAGAGGCGGCTGCCCGCCGTGCTGTTCTGACCGACAGGGCCGGAGCTGATGATCATCTTCTTGTCCTGCGGGGAAGTTCCGTTTCCGGACACGCGAATCCCTCCTTCCTCAATACAGGCCCTGCTCGCCCAGGGCGTGCGCGATCTTGTTGGATCCCACCACCAGCGTCACGCTGACGATGGACTTCATCAGACCGATGGCCGCGGCGTAGCTGTACTGGCCCTGCTGAATGCCCTGCTGATAGACGAACACGTCCAGCGTCTGGGAGGAGGAGCGGTTCAGGGAGTTGGCCATCAGGATCAGATGGTCATAGCCCGTATCCAGCACCGAGCCCATCCGCAGGATCAGCATCAGCACGATCGTGGAGCGGATCGCCGGCAGGGTGATGTGCCAGAGCCTGCGCAGCCGGCCCGCCCCGTCCACCATGGCCGCCTCGTACAGCTGGGTGTCCACGTTGGTCAGCGCCGCCAGGAAGATGATGGTTCCCCATCCGGTCTCCTTCCAGACCGTCTGCCCGATGATCATCCAGCGGAAGGCGTCCGGGGAACCCAGATAGTTGATGGGATGTCCCAGCAGGTTCTGCGTCAGCCGGTAGACGATGCCGGAGGGCCCGAACAGGACGAAGGTGATGGACACCACGATCACGATGGAGATGAAGTGCGGCACATACAGGAGGGTCTGCAGCAGCTTCTTGTACCGCAGGCATCGCATTTCGTTGAGCAGCAGCGCCAGAATGATCGGCGCCGGAAAGTAGAACACGATGTTCATCACGGAGAGGATCAGCGTATTCGACAGGTACCGGGTCCAGGAAGGGAACTTGAAGAAGTACTCGAAGTACTTCCATCCCACCCACTGGCTTCCCAGCACGCCGGAATAGGGAACATAGTTCTCAAAGGCAATCACGATGCCGAACATGGGCAGGTACTTGAAAATGATGAAGTACACGAGCCCCGGAACCAGCAGCAGGTACAGCCATCTGTCCCGTTTGATGTCCGCTCCCAGCCTTTTCCAGTAGGTGGGGCCCGTCCCGTGGAGAGCCCTGCGCTCCGCCGCTCTGACCGTCATGCTTCCCGCCTCCTCTTCCGTTCTCCGTCTCTTTCTCCGCCGGCCGTCAGGCGCCGGCGTCCTGAATCATCAGCTCCGTCAGCATCAGGAAGGTCAGCCCCTGCCCGTAGGCCGTGGGCGTCACGATGATGTTCTTGTAATGCTCCAGGTCATGTCCCATGCCGGTGCCGCCGGATACGCCCTGCACCGCGCCGGTTTCGTCGATCTGTCCGATCACCGCGTCCGCGGAGAGCTTTGCCATCTCCGCGTAGGGCGTCTGGGGCAGCCATCCCAGCCGGATGCCCTTCAGCACGCCGTAGGCGATGGCCGCGGTGGCGCTGGTCTCGCAGTAGGATTCCTCCACGTTGATCAGCGTCGTATACAGCCCGTTCACCCGCTGGTATTTCCACAGGGCCAGCACCTGATCCTCCCAGGCGGAGCGGATCATCCGCATGGCGGCGTTTTCCCGCTTCGTGATGTCGTACAGCTCGATGGCGGCGGCCGTGAACCAGGCGTTGCCCCGGGCCCAGAAGGCCTCGGCAAAGTTGTGCCGCCGGTCAAAGGTCCACCCGTGATAGAACAGGCCGTTCACCTTGTTCTGCAGATACCGGATATGGATCAGGAACTGGTATTCCGCCTCGTCGATCAGCTCCGGACGGTCCAGCGCCATCCCGGCCTTGGCCAGGAAGAGGCAGACCATGAACAGCGTGTCGCACCAGAGCTGCTGATAATGTTTGTTCCAGACGGTGCAGTGCTGCAGGCCGCCGTATTCCGTCCGGGGCATCTCCTTCAGCACCCAGTCCAGCCAGCTTTCGATGACGGGAAGATATTCCGCCTTCCCGGTCTCCTGGTACAGGCAGACCAGGGTCAGCACCGGCGCCACGGTATTCACGTTGCGGTGCGGCTGCTCCTCCCGGCTCAGCATGTCGTCATACCATCCGGTCAGGTAGTCCAGAATCGCCCGGTCCCCGCTCTGCTGCCAGGTCTTGTAGATGCCGTACAGCGCCACGCCGGTGGGCCATTCCCAGTTGTTCATGGTCAGGTGCCCACGGGAGGGATCGTTTCCGTCCGCCCGCTGCAGCATGCCCAGCACCCGATTCGCCTTCTGCTGATAAGTCTCTCCCATGTCCGTCTCCTTTTCTTTTTTCTTCCCGCGCTTTACCGGCCCGGGCGCAGGAAGCGCATCTCCTGCGGCCTGAGGCTCAGGCGGATCTTCCCGCCCGGCCACGCGGCCTCCGTCTCAACCGCCGTGTCCCCGTTGTTCAGCACCACCAGCGTCCCCGCGTCCGGGAACCAGGCAGCCTCCGTGCCGAGGCTGTCCGTCAGGGCGGTCTCATGCCCGTCCCGCCCCGTCATCCACATCAGCATCCGCAGCAGCATGCCCGCCGCCTCGGGGCTGTAGGTAAACCCGCTGAGATAGACGGCCTTTCCCTTTCCGCAGGCCCGGCAGGTCAGCTGCGGAATGCCGTCCGCCGCGGCCCAGACCTTCGTGTCGGGAGCGATGATCCGGACCCCCGGCTTTTTCGCCAGAGCCTCCCGCCGGATTTCGAAGGGGGCGGGCTCCTCCTCGAAGCTCCAGGGGGCGTGGCAGTCCCAGCTGCCGTCGTCCGTATCCGTGCCCGTCAGCGGCGCCAGGGCCAGGCAGGTCTCCCCTCCCGGCACGGCGGAGGCTTCCTCCGCCGCGATCAGGGCTCCGCCCTCAAAGACGAAGCGGGTGATTTCCGCCTTCAGCGCCGGGTCAAGCCAGGCGTCCCCGCCGCTCCAGGCGTCCCCTGCCCGGCCGGCGCAGATCACGGCGTCGGCCTCCTTCAGGGCCCCGCCCTTCACATCCTCAAAGCTCAGGAATTTCACATCCACGGGCAGCCCGCTGAGGGCCTCATTGATATGAATCAGCACATGCCCGTCCGTCTCGTGGAAATGGCCGCTCAGCGTCCAGCTCCGCAGCCGCCCCCAGCTGTGGATCACGGCCACCCGGAGCTTCAGCCCCGCCGGGGCGCCCTGGGCGTGGAGGGCCCGCAGGGTCCGGAACTGCTCCGTCATCTCCGTAACCGTATCCACAAAGGCGGGGAAGCCCTCCGTCAGGTGCAGGTAGCCCCCCAGACCGATCCGGTCCACGCACTGGCGCAGCAGCGCCCGGCGCACGTGCAGCCAGTAGTCCGTGGCGTCCTTCTCGGGATGCCCGCCCTCCGAGAAGGTGGGCAGGCCCCCCAGCCCCACGGGGAACAGGTAGGGGTGAAACCGGAGCTCGTGAACCGGCACGTCCGCCCCCGCGCACAGCCGGCACTCAAACCCGGAGAATACGCATTTGATCAGCCCGTCAAACCCGACGCCGGCGAAATAGGGCCCCCAGGGCTCCATGCCCACCCAGCTGTCGTCATAGAAGACATAGGCCTGCTTGCCGTACCGGTGGATGATTTCCACCAAAGCCTTCGCCTTTTCCGCCACGAAGCGCTGGATAAAGTCCATATAATCCCGCTTGGCCTTCGTCGGCACCCGGTGGGTGGCCTGCAGCCGTCCCGCCCGCAGAAAGTCCTCCGCGGTCAGGGCGTATCCGTACTCCGCCTCAAAGGCCTTCAGCGCCGCGGGGCTGACGGTGAAATCGTAGCTGGCCCAGTCGGTAAACCGGATCCGGCGGCGAAGATCCTCCCCGAAGATCCAGACGAAGTTGTAGAAAAGGGAGGTCAGCCGGACCACGTCCGTCTGCGGGTTGGCTTCGCACCATTTTTCCAGCCAGCCCTTCAGGTATTCCCAGGCCAGGGGATGCCGGGGATCCAGCTGCCGCAGATGCTCGCTGGTCCAGTGGTTGGTGGTGTGGTTGTACATGTTGATCTCTTCCCACACCCGCCAGGCCAGGAAAGAAACCGTGTACCGGTGCCATTTTTCGCACCCGGTCACCGTCACCGCCCCGTCCGCCCAGCGCCAGCTTTCCCGGGGAAGGCGCTTCCCGGCCGTCCGGTCCCACACCTCCCAGAAAGGCATGGCTTCCGGGCTGTCGTTCACCTCGAACTGTTCCCGGAAATAGCCCCCCATGGGGTCGATCCGGATCTCCTCCGTCTCCGCCGTGGCGGCGTCGGACAGGAGAAAGGTCTGCTGCCGGGTCTCCGGATGCGCGTCGATAAACGCGTTATGCTCCCGGATCACGCACAGCGTGGAATAAATCCGGTATCCCGCCTGCGCGATCTCGGGGGAAAGCTTGGTCCCGTCGCTGTCCCTGATCACATCCGCGCCCCAGGTCTCCGCCAGACGCAGCGTCAGCGCTTCGTATCCCGCCTCGCCGGGAAGGGTGAAGCCGCCTCTGATTCTATCCGCCATCGCCGTCTCACATCCTGCTGAATCATCTTTTTTCGCTCTCCGCGTTGGTTTTATCTTATCCCGCCTCCTGTCCAAAAACTACACTTATCAAACCAAAAACTGACTAATTTCAACCATAATGGAAAAACCGCCGGCGCTGTCTTTGGTCAAAAACCGCGGGAATGCGCCCTGAAAATCTATGATTCCGGCTTCGGATGTTCAGTTTCCACCATAATCCCGCGGAAGCTCACTCCTCCGGCCTCGGGCCCCCGGAGCGGCGCTTCAGGATCTCCTCCGTGGTCTCCGCCCGGGTCCATCCCGTAAAGGTCATGACCGAGGGCCGCGGGGAGGAGCCCTGATTCCGGCGCCAGCGGCTCGGCACATCCCCCATCATCTGCAGAAAATGGCGGTTGAAGCAACTGAGGGAGGCGTAGCCCACCTGGCCGGCCACGGAGGCCACGCTGTCGTCCGTGTCCAGCAGCAGCGAGCAGCTGGCGGTAATCCGCACCTGATGCAGATAGTCCAGCGGCGTCGTGCCGATCTGCTCCCGGAAAAGCCGGCGGAAATGGGTGGGGCTCAGGTGGCACCGGGCGGCGAGCTCGTCGATGGAGAAATCCGCCGCGTACTGGTCCCGGATCCAGGCCAGGGCGGGCATCAGCACGTGGTTGTCCCGGGGGGAAGCCTCCTCCCGGGCCGGCTGCCGGCGCAGCATCCGGGAGAAGAGCGCCATGAGCAGGCCCCGGACGCAGTCCTGATATCCTTCCTCCCGGTCCCGCATCTCCCCCATGACGGCCTGCGTCAGGCGCAGTGCCCAGCTCACCTCATCCTGATGCAGGATCATGGCCCCGGTGGACGTCATCTTCCGGATGGCCTCCGGCTGACGCAGATTCCGGCCCAGCAGCCTTTCCGCGTCGAGAAAGAGGTAGGCCCAGGCGCTGAAGGTGTCCGGTTCGGACCAGGTGGTATGGTGCACCTGGGAACCCACGAAGGTCACGTCCCCCGCCCGGAAGGAGCGCTCCTCCTGGTTCAGGATCATCTTGCCCTCTCCCTCCAGGCAGACGCCGATCTCCGCGCAGTTGTGAAAATGCAAGTTTTCGCTCCGGATCGGGCTGATCCGCCACTCGTCCCCTTCCAGCAGCAGCACGGGAAAATCCGGGAGCAGCTCATAACTCCGATATTCCGAAAGCACCATTTTTGATCTGGCCATACGATGCTTATTCCTTCCTTTTGCTGAGGTCATTATAATCCGAAAGAGGCGGATATGACAAGCTGAAAATCAGAACCGCCGGCCCGGAAAACCGGAACCGCCGGCCCGCCCCTGCCGCCGGTCCCGGGCCCGGGCGGAGAAGGGCTCCCCGTGGCGCGGCCGGGGCGGAAAGGCGGATCTTGCCCTCCTCCCTTTCCGCGGATATAATACCCTTTGAAGCGGCTGAATCCGTGCCGCATTTCTGGAAGGAGGAAGGAAACCCATGGAACGTTTTGCCTGGAAAGGGCGCATCAAGCCCGGGATGCAGCAGGAATACAAGCGCCGCCACGATGAGATCTGGCCCGAAATGAAGTCGCTGCTGAAGGAAGCCGGCATCCGGAACTACTCGATCTGGAGCGACGGATGGGACGTGTTCGGATATTACGAATGTGAAAAGGGCATCGAATTTGCCGAAAAGACCCAGGCGGGCAGCCCCATCGTGGACAAATGGAACGATTACATGGAGGATGTGCTCGAGCTGGAGATGGATCCGGAAACCGGCGCGCAGCCGAAGCTCAGGATGATGTTCCTGATGGAATGAGGAGGCGTTCCGCCCGCGGCGGATGGCCTTTCGGGCGGAAAAACTTCGGGCGGAATGCCTTCGGGCGGAAAAAAACGGGGGACGGCGCTGAAAGCGCCGTCCCCCGTTCCGTTTTCATCCGCCGGTTTTTCTCCGGCGCTCCGTTATCCTCAGGGCAGTCTGAGCCGCTCCGCCCAGATCAGGGTTCCGTTCTCGTCAAACAGCACCCGCATGTTTTCGAGGGCGAAGTCATGCATTCCGGTTTCCATCTCCGCGATGAACTCCTCCGCGGAGATTTCCTTCGGCGTCTCCAGCGGCTCGCCGCTCTCCGTATCCGTATCCTCATACAGAATCGTCGCGTCGGTCACCTCCAGGGTCACCTCCGCCGCCACTTCCAGCACCGGATCGTCCGAATCCGGATCCGAAAGCCGGAAAATCTGGGCGGTGACGGTCCGCTTCTCGGAATCCCAGGCCGTCAGGTTCACGGTGCAGGGCTGGCCGGCCAGCTTCCGGATCGTTTCGCTTTCCTCCGCCCCGACGAAGTCCAGATCCGTGAGAACCTGCACGCACAGGTCCAGATCCGCTTCCTTCATGGTGCCGGCGGCTTCGCCGGGAAGCATGATGATTTCCACCATATATCCCTGATAGATGCTCATGACGTTCATGTAGTCCATGAATCCGTCATCCTGCCCCGCCACCAGCAGCCGGGTGCCCAGTCCGGTATCCCCGAAGGAGAGACTCACCGTCGGGTCCACCTGGGTGAAGGTATTTTCCAGCGCGATCAGCGCGTCGTCATCCATATCGTTCATCCGGGCGATCTGGCCGAAGGCTTCGTCATAGGCGACGGACAGCAGCATGTAGGGCATCTCGGCGTCCTCGCTGGTCATCTCCACCACCAGCTGATCCCGGTAGGCGTGCCTGATTTTCGCCGTATAGCCCGCCGGAATCTTCCCCCGCAGGAGATAGTATCCGTTGGCGTCCACATAGCCCAGGTCCGTCTTCCCCGTGGCCTCGTCGGTGCTAATCTGCGCGCCGGTTTCCTCGTGCTGCCGCGGCGCGGTGGTGTAGCTCCTGCGGATGTACCCGATATCCCCGGTCTCCTCATCCTTCGCCAGAAGCCAGTTGGGGGTTTCCTTCAGGACCGTCAGGGTTTCCCCGTTGATGTACCAGGTCATCACGGGGGACCATTCCGTCGGGGCCCAGAGCAGATCCGCCCAGCCGGTGGTGCGGGAGGGAGCGACCTCGACCTGATAGGGTTCCACGGCGATCGCGTGGTCGAATTCCTCACAGATTTCCTCAAAGGGATCCTGCGAAACCGCCTCTTCCGCGTGAACCGCGGGGATCAGCGTCAGCACAAGCGCCAGCGCCAGCAGCAAAGATACAAACCGTCTTTTCATGGGATTCAACCTCCTTCTCCGCTCCGCTCATTGATTCACCGGGCACTTCTTCACAGGCTGCCTGTTTCTCCGGATGACCTTGACCCAGTCGTTGTCAATCTGGAACTGGGTGATCCGGACCTCGAACTGGGCAGCTGCCGAAAAGTCCGGCGCGCTGTAATTCACGTATTTCCATCCGCTGTCCCGGGTTGTGTCGCCGGGGCCCAGCGTTCCCCTGTAGACCACGGTAAAGGTGTTGCCGTCGTCCTTGGAGCTGCAGGGAACGGGGTCGCCGTAGCCGTCCGTGACGGTGACCTCCGCGGTCACGCTGGTGATGGTCAGCCCGCTGACGTTCTGGACCCGGATCACCACATTCCGGCTGCCGGAATCCACGTAGGTATGGTTCTTCACCAGCTGCAGCGAATTCTCAAAGCTGCCCACCAGCACCGTCATGCTGGCCTGATACCCGCCGTCCTCCGTCGTTCCGGTCAGCACCGTCTGGCCCTCGCTGAGCCCCTTCAGGCTGACGCGCCAGGGCTGTTTCTTCAGCGGTTCCACCGAGGCCACGGAAGGATCCGCGATCTCCCAGGTCATATTGGTGTTCGTGGCGTTCTTCGGGGTCAGCACCGCGCCGGTGGTGGAGGAGGCGCCCAGATCGATATAGGCGGTGTTCCGTTTCATCTCCACGCCGGTCACATGCTCGCCCACCTTGACCTTGACCCGGGCCCGGCGGTTGGATCCGTCGGTGGTCACGGCGTTGACCCAGGCTTCGCCGGACTTGATGCCGGTGACGGTGCCGTCCTCGCTGACCGTCAGCACCTTTTCATTCCCGGAGGTGAACTGGAGAACCGGATTGCTGGCGTTCTCCGGCTCCACATGCCAGCTCAGCTGAGCGGGCTCGCCCGCGTAGACGGCGGGCATCGTGTCAAAGGTGACGCTCTGGACCGGCTGTGTCACCCGCACCGCCGCCCGGGCCGTCACCGTGCCGTCGGAAGCGCTGGTGCAGATGATTTCGCATTCGCCCAGCCCAACGCCGGTCACGCGGCCCTGGTTGTTGACCGTGGCCACGTTCTCGTCGCTGGAGGACCAGATCACTTTCTTGTCGTTGGTTTCCGCGGGCAGCACGGTGGCCTTCAGCACGATGCTGCGCTTCACGTCCACGGAGGCTTCCGTCTTGTCCAGCTGGATCTCCCCCGCGGGCTGAAGCACCTGGATGCCGATGTTGGCGCGGATATTGCTGCCGTCCGTTGTCGTGGCGATGATGCGCGCGTTGCCCCGCTTCACGCCGGTGACGCGGCCTTCCGCGTCCACGGTGGCGATCTTCTCATCCGCGGAGGACCAGACCACCCGGGGGCAGGTCACGTTCTCCGGCTGGAAAGCCGGGGTCACCGTCACGGTTTCGCCCACGCTGACGCTCTTCTCCGAGGAGGTCAGGGTCAGCCGGGTCACCTGCTGGATCACCGCCAGCCGGTACTGGACCGTCACGGAGGGATCCGCCTCGCTGGCGACGGTCAGCACGGTCTCCCCGGGCGCGGTTCCCAGCACGCTGTTTCCCCGGACCTGGGCCAGGCTCCCGTCTTCCACGGACAGCGTGAACCTTTTGTTCTTCACGCTCTGGGGCTGAACGGTCGCCTGGATCTGCAGGGACTTTCTGACCGGCAGCACCAGTACCGGAAGCCCGCTTTCATCCGCCGCGGCCAGACCCTCCAGGGCCGGATCCCCCGCTTCATACAGGGGAAGCCTCGCCGCGTTGTTCACCGTGAGGGTGACCTGCTCCTCCCCCAGCGCCGGCACCGCCGCAAGCAGCAGCAGTGTCAGCGCAAGCAGAGAAAGGATTGCCTTTTTCATTTCGATTGCCTCCTTTGGTTGCGTTCCGAAATCTCCCGGTTCCGGCTCATTTCATCTTCACTCAGCCGCGGCTGACCGGGCATCCCTCAGGCCTCCGCGCTCCGGCAGGCCCGGCGCGCGCATGCCCCGGGCTCAGATGAATTTGGTGATCGTCAGGATGTTCCTGTCCCGCTCCCGGCGGTATTCCATGCCGTCCATGGTCTTCTTCACCAGAAAGATGCCCAGGCCGCCGATCTGCCTTTCCTCCACGGAAAGCGTAACATCCGGATCCTCTCTTTCCAGCGGATTGAAAGGCTTGCCGCTGTCCATGAACGTGATGACGGCCGCGCTCCGGCCCGCGTCATAGTCGAACCGGACCGTCAGATCTCCCGTCCCGTCCTCATAGGCGTAGCTGGTGATATTGGCCAGCATCTCGTCGACAGCCACGTCGATCTGCATCTGAGCCTTCAGGGGACAGTCCAGAGCTTCCAGCTCCCCGTCGATCATGGCGGACACCTCCGGAATGCTCTCCCGGCTTGCCGGTACTGTCAGCTCCTTCATCCTCTCACTCCCTTCTCCGCCGCCCCGGCGGGCCTGCCCCGCCGGCGGCCTCAGGCCTTTTCCTCTCCCTTCCGGATCCCGCCGCCTCCGGCGCGGATCCCGCCTTCCGCCGCTTCACAGGGGGACGGAATCCGGCCTCCGGATCCGAAAAAAAGCCGGAAAGCTCCTGCCCTCTTCCGGCTTACACGATGGTCAGGATATCGGCGAAGCCCGTTACGTCAAACACTTCCGCCACGATCTCGTTCACGTGGGCCACCTTCATGCCGCCCTTGGACGCCATGGTCTTGTGGGCGGAAAGCAGCACCCGCAGTCCCGCGGATGAAATGTAGTCCAGCTTGCTGAAGTCCAGGACCAGGCTCTCCGCGTCTCTCATGGAGGCCTTCAGCTCCGCTTCCAGCTCAGGGGCGGTCGTCGTATCGAGCCGGCCTTCCACCGCCACAGTCAGTTCTTTTCCGTTTACAGTTTTCTGAATGGTCATTTCAGTTGCCTCCTCGTTTGTCATTCTGTTTCAGCAGATCAGGTGTTTACACCCGTTCCGGAAAATTATACAGGGAGCCGTCCAATAAATGTCCAGTAAAATGCGGGTTGAAACCTATTTTTCCGCATCCCTTTTCCGGGCCTTCCCCGCCCGTTTCCCTCCGGCCTCTCCGGGCATGCCCCCCGGTCCGGAGGGCGGGGCCTCCGCGCCCCTTCAGGTCCGGATTTTCAGCTGGGCGCTGACGTCCTTTCCGGGGAAGATCATGGCGTCCAGCACCTCCAGCCGGACCCGGTCCCCCGGCGCGAAACGGGTATGGGCTCCGCCCTCCATGATGGAGCGCACCTCCGCCCGGCCGACCCGAACCCGGAAGTCCGTGGTGTCCCCCAGGTAATACATCCGCTCGATGACGCCGGAAGCCTCCCCGTCCCCCGGGAGGAGCCGGATGTTCTCGGGCCGGATTCCGACCGTGACCTCCCCTGCCGGCGCCTCCGTCTTCCCCCCTGGGTTCCGTTCCCAGGGGCCGGAGGGCAGGGCGCATCCCCAGTCCGTCAGAAGAACCCGGTTCCCCTCCGCCTCCCCGGCGAAGAAGGAGACCTTGCCCAGGAAGTCCGCCACGAAGGGGCTCACCGGATGGTTGTAGATCTCGCTGGGCGTGCCGCTCTGCTGGACTTCCCCGTTGTTGAAAAGAAAGATCCGGTCGCTCATGGTCATGGCCTCGCTCTGGTCATGGGTCACGTAGACGACGGTGATCCCCAGGGATCTGGCCAGATCCTTGATCTCAAACCGCATGGATTCCCGCAGCTTGGCGTCCAGGTTTGACAGGGGCTCATCCAGCAGCAGCAGCCGGGGCTCCGCCACCAGGGCCCGGGCCAGGGCCACCCGCTGCTGCTGTCCGCCGGAAAGCTGGCTGGGCAGCCGCCCGGCGTACTGCTCCAGATGCACCACCTGGAGCATCCGGTTCACCTTTTCCTCCGTCTCCGCCCAGGAAAACCGCTTGACCCGCAGGGGATACGCCGCGTTCTCGAAGACCGTCATATGGGGCCAGACCGCGTAGGACTGGAAAACCATCCCGATATCCCGCTTCTCCGGGGGGAGGAGGGTATGCCCGTCCGACACCAGGGTATCCCCGATCCGGATGGTTCCGGAGGTGGGCTGCTCAAACCCCGCGATCAGGCGCAGGGTCGTGGTCTTTCCGCAGCCGGAAGGCCCCAGCAGCGTCGCGAACTCCCCGTCCTCCAGGGTCAGGTTCAGGTCCTTCAGCACCGTCTGATCCCCGTATTTCTTGGTCAGATTCCGAATGGTCACAGTGGCCATGCCTTTTGCCCGCCTCCCTTTCTCAGATCGTAAACTCGCCCCTGGTCAGCCGGTTCAGGATGAAATTCAGCACGAACACGAACAGCAGAATGCCGAAGGCCATGGCGCAGGCCTGGGGCTGGCTGGTGAAGGTCCAGTACTGGTACAGCTGAAAGCCGATGGTCTTGGTATCGCTGGAATACAGCAGGGTCGTCATGCTCAGCTCATAGAAGCAGGGGATGAAGATCAGGAACCATCCCGCCGCGATGGAGGGCAGGATCAGCGGCCCCGTGATCCGGATCATGGTGCGCAGCCATCCGGCCCCGGAGATCTGGGAGGATTCCTCCAGGGACGCGTGGATCTGGGTCATCGCCGAGGAAACCGTGCGCATTCCCATCATCAGGTACTTGATCAGGTACGCGATCACCAGAATGGACGCGGTGTTGTAGATGCTGACGCCGAACTGCCCCCGCATCGTCATGATCAGGCCCAGGGCGATGACCACCGAAGGTGTTCCCGAGCCCAGGGTGATCAGGAAATCCGGCAGCTTCCGGCCCCGGATCCGGGTGCGGTGCAGCAGATAGCTCATGGTGCAGGAGATCACCATGCCGATGGTGGCCGCCAGCGCGCCGAAGATCAGGGAATTCTTCAGGCATTCCAGGGTCTCCTCCCGGGCCAGGGCATTCCACTGGTTCAGGGTGAAGTTTCCCTCCTCCAGCAGGGATTTTCCCACATCCACCTTGAAGGAAGTGGTCAGGATGGTGGAAAAGGGCACCGCCACGGCGATGAGGGAGAAAAGCGCGACCCCCGCGGTCAGCGGAATCCGCCAGCCCCGCAGGTCCACCAGATTGGGCCGGGTGGATTTTCCGGAAACCGTGATGTACTGCTTCCGGGCCACCACCACGTCCGACAGATACAGCACCAGCAGCGCCACCAGCACCAGGAACACCGCCAGCCCCGTGGCGTCGTTCAGGCCCCGGACCCCCAGCCCGTAGTATTCGATGATCCGGGTCGTGACCGTATGCACGTTGCCCGGGGCCCCGATGATGGAGGGGATCCCGTAGCAGCTGGCCGCGCAGACGAACACCAGCAGCGCGCCGGCGATCAGGGAGGGCGTCATCATGGGCAGGGTGATCTTCATCACCGTCTGGAAGGGGCTGGCCCCGGAGATCCGGGAGGCCTCCTCCAGGGAGGGATCCATCTTCTCCATCGCCCGGGAAATGGTGATGAAGGCGTAGGGGAAGTAGAAGGTGGTCAGCACCCAGATCAGCCCGCCCAGGGAGTAGATGTTCAGCGGGCCCTCCTGGATATTCAGCGAGAACAGGCTCCGCAGAATCAGGTTGATCGTCCCCACGTTCCGGTTCAGCAGCCGGAGCCAGGCCATGGCGCCCACATAGGGCGGAACCATGTAGGTCAGCACGAACAGGGACCGGAAGAACTTCCGCCCGTACAGGTTGGTGCGGCCCACCAGATAGGCCAGGGGGTAGGCGATCACCGTTCCCAGCACCATGGCGCTGGAAGCGGCGATCAGGGTGTTCTTCAGCGCCTGCCAGTTCATGGGGTAGTCCACGAGCCTCCGGAAAGTCTCCAGGGAGAAGGCGCCCTCCGGGAAGAAGGCCCGGATCAGCAGATAGCCCAGGGGCAGCAGCTGAAACAGCAGCAGGAAATCCAGAATCAGCAGGATCAGGATCCACTTGAAATCGATCCGCCAGGCGCCTTCCTTCCGGACCAGCCAGAAGAGCAGCAGCGTGTCCAGCAGCAGCAGCGCGCCGATCAGGATCACGGTCCGGGCATGCCCGGTGATCCAGGCGCTGACCGGATTCACCTTCCCGGCCGCCCATTCCCGGATCGCCCGGACGCACAGTTCGTCACTTCCCGCCGCCCGGGAAAAGGCCAGGGAGGTTTCCTTGTCCAGCACCGTGGCGTTCCCGCTGAAGGAAGCCAGGAAGACCTGCAGGGTCATGGCCGTGTCCCCGTCCTTCAGGATCTCCAGCCCGGACAGGACCTCATCCTCCCCGGGCGAGGTCTCCCCCGCCGCGGCCCGGAGCAGCCGCCGGCGCAGATCGTCCCCGTCGGCCACCGCCGCCAGGGCCTTCCGCCCAGAGGAGGAAATCTTCTTCCGGGACCAGGAATAGGTCATGGAAAGCATTTTCCAGACCTGCCCGTCGGAATACGCCTCCAGGGTTTCGTCCCCGGTTCCCCATTCCGCCGCCAGCAGGCTCCGGGCGGCGGCGCTGCTCCCGGCCGCCGTCTCCGCCTTCTCCGCGGCCAGGGCCGGCGCAATGCCGTCCCGGTACAGCTTCTCCGCCTCTCCGCCCAGCGCCAGCGTCCGGGTCCAGATCCCGGCGTCCTCCCACTCCGCGCCTTCCAGGCTGCGGAGCCCGTGGATTCCGCCCAGGATCAGTCCGGCGGAGATCAGAAACAGCAACGCCAGAGCCACCCACAGGATGGTTCTGGCGGTCTGACGCTTGTTCTCGCGTTTCATCGGGTTACCTCATGCGGTCTTCCGGCCCGCTTTCCGGGCCGGATGGTGTTCAGGGCAGGGTCACAGCTTCCTGGAACCGGGTCCGGATCTCCTCCCGCTCATGGTAGCAGCGTTCCCAGTCCACGCCCATGTCCTTGCCGATCAGGGTATCGGTATCCACGGAGTCATAGGGCACATCGGTCATGCCCTTGAGCACGGCGTGCATGTATCCGGAGACGATGCACTGCTGTCCCTGCTCGCTGAGCAGCCACCTGGTCAGCGCCTCGCAGGCCTCGGTATTGGCGTTGGCGCTCTTGTTTTCCGCGATGGTCATGACGGTGCTGGGCACCAGGATGACGCCGTCCTCGGGATAGATCACGGTGATGGGGGAATTCTCTTCCTTCCGGATCCGCAGCACGGACTCCTCCAGGATCATGATGGTCTTGCACTCCCCGGTCTGCAGCTTGGCCAGCGCGGTGGAGCCGGACTCGATCATCACGTGGTTTTTGCCCAGGGCCTCGAAGTATTCATAGCCGTACCTGTCCGACAGGGCGACGGCGGCGGCCATGGCGGTTCCGGAGGTCAGGGGGTTGCTCATGGAGATCTTCCCGTCCAGGGAGGGATCCTCCGCGAATTCCCTGAAGGTGGAAGGCACCTCCTCCGCGCTGAACTTCTCCGGGTTGTAGGCCAGAACCATGTTCAGCACCCGCACGGGATACCAGTATCCTTCCGGGTCGTACTCAAAGCGCAGCAGCTCCTCCGCGTTCTCAATCTCAATGGGCTCCAGGTAGCCGTATTCCTTCAGCTCCAGGGAGTACGCGGGCTCGGCCACCATCAGCATGTCGCAGCTCAGGCGGCCCTTCAGGTCCTCGCCCATCTCTCCCGCCAGCTTCGTCTGCAGCTCGCCGGTTCCGCCGTAGAAGAACTCCACTTCCAGGTTCGGAAACACGTCCTTCAGCGTCTCCTTCATCTGGTCGATCATGAAGGGATACATGGACGTATAGATCACGATCTTCCCTTCCACGTCCGCGGCCTCGGCCAGCGCCGTTCCGCACAGTCCCGCCAGCAGCGCCAGCGTCAGCAGCACAGAAAGAATTCTTTTCATTCCCGGGTCTCCTCCTCTTTTGTTTTTCTCCGCGCCCCCGCGGACGTTCCTGCTCCCCGCGCCTCCGCGGACATTCCTGCTCTCCGCGCCCCCGCGGACGTTCCTGCTCTCCGCGCTCCCGCGGACGTTCCTGCTCCCCGCGCTCCCGCGGACGTTCCTGCTCCC
>CAMVDI010000015.1 GCA_947166205.1 uncultured Clostridia bacterium | reverse complement strand
GATGACATTCCAGTTGATGCTTGGCAGAACCTTTCCCAGCGGCAGGACGCCGAAGATGATCATGCACGCGGCGGCGCCAAGCGCAAACCAGACCCTCCACTTTGAAAAAATCAGCATTCCCGCATACATCAGAATAAAGATGACCAGCGCAATCGTCATCGCGAATTCATCCTCCCCGTTTCCGGTCATTGTCCCGAACAGCGTATTTCGAAACAGACAGATCTTATCACATCCCCGATTCAATGAAAAGACCGATTCCGCAAAATGGAGACCGCTTTTTTTCGGAATCGGAGAGTTTTCCATCTTTTTGTGGTTTTTCTTCCCTTCAACCACATTCCGTGGTATAATATACTGGTTAAAGTTTTTCGGGCTTTTCGCCCGTGAGGAGTGAATTGTTTGGCGTCACAGACCTATAATGCAGGGAACATACAGGTGCTGGAAGGGCTGGAAGCGGTCCGGATGCGTCCCGGTATGTATATTGGAACCACCTCCTCCCGCGGCCTGCATCATCTTCTGTGGGAAATTGTGGATAATGCCATTGATGAAGCCTCCAACGGATTTGCGACAGATGTCGCGGTCACGCTTCATAAGGATGGCTCCGCCAGCGTCTGCGATAACGGGCGGGGCATGCCCGTGGACATGCATCCCACGATGGGAGTTCCCGGTGTTGAAGTGATTTTTACGGTTCTTCATGCCGGTGGTAAGTTCAATCATGAGAATTACAGCTATTCCGGCGGTCTTCACGGCGTCGGCGCCTCTGTCGTCAACGCGCTGAGCAAGTGGCTTTCCGTTGATGTATTTCTGAACTGGACCCACTACCGTATGGAATTTACCAGCGATTTTGATCCGAAGGAAAAGAAAGTCATACCCGGCAAGCCTGCCGGCCCCCTTCAGGTTCTCGGAAATACCCGAAAGAAGGGGACCCTGGTTCGTTTTCTCCCGGATGAGGCCGTTTTTGACGATATTCGTTTCAACGGGGAGCAGGTCAGCCGCCGTCTTCAGGAGCTTGCTTATCTGAATAAGGGAATCCGGATCACTTTTACCGATGAGCGGGTTTCGGATTCCGCTTCCCGCACCCGCGTCTTCTGCTATGACGGGGGAATCTCTGATTACGTCCAGTATCTGAACGCCGGGAAAAATGCCCTCCATCAGGACGTCATCTATATGGAAGGCCGCCGGGACGATGTGATCTGCCGTGCGGCGATTCAGTATACGGATGGCTTTTCCGAATCGCTTTTTTCCTATGTGAACAATATCAATACTCCTGAAGGCGGTTCCCATGAAACCGGCTTCAAGGCCGCCTTCACGAAATGTCTCAACGATTATGCCCGGCGTGTCGGCCTTTTGAAGGATAAGGACGCCAACCTGTCCGGGGAGGATTTCCGTGAAGGGCTCACCTGCGTCCTGGCCACGATGGTCCGGAATCCGCAGTTCGAAGGGCAGACCAAAGGCCGCCTCGGAAACAGCGAGGTCCGGCCCATCGTCGAAGCCATCATCTCTCAGCAGATGACGGACTGGCTGGATAACCTGAAGAATCAGGAAACCGCCTCCGCCATCGTCGCGAAAGCCGTCCGCGCCGCCCAGGCCCGGGAAGCCGCCCGCAAAACCCGTGACAACATACGGAAAGCCTCCGCCCTTGAGGCCGCCCCTCTGGTTGGCAAGCTTGCTTCCTGCACCGGCCGGAAATGGGAGGACAACGAGCTGTTCATCGTGGAAGGCGATTCCGCAGGCGGAAGTGCAAAGCAGGGGCGGGACCGCCGTTTCCAGGCCATTCTTCCGCTTCGGGGAAAGCCGCTGAACGTCGAAAAAAAGCATCTTGATCAGGTGCTCGCCAATGAAGAGTTCCGCTCCCTGATTACCGCCCTGGGAACCAGCATCGGGGAATCCTTTTCCCTGAATTCCCTGAAATACGGAAAAGTAATCATTCTTTCCGACGCGGACCAGGACGGAGCCCATATCCGCGCGATTCTCCTGACATTCTTTTTCCGCTATATGAAAGAGCTGATTACCGGCGGACATGTCTATATCGGCATGCCTCCGCTCTACAAGGTTCAGAAAGGCAGCCGGGTGATCTACGCCTATGACGACCGGGAGCTGGCCAAAGCGACAAAATCTGCCGGAAAGGGATACACGCTCCAGCGTTACAAGGGGCTCGGAGAGATGAATCCTGAACAGCTCTGGGAAACCACGATGGATCCCTCCCAGCGAAAGCTGATGCGGGTCTCCATTGAGGATGCCGCACAGGTGGACAGGCTGACCACCATTCTGATGGGAGACAAGGTGGAGCCCCGCCGGGATTATATCAGCGAGCACGCGGACTTTAACCGTCCCGATGACTTTGAGCTTCCGGAAGATCTTCATGCTTCCCGGGAAGGAGCGTGAGTGACCGATGGCAGGAAAGAAAAAATCACAACAGGATGCCCCTGTAGTCAGGGACGATCCATCCCGCATCCTGGATACCAGCATGGAAGACGTCATGCATAACAGCATGATTCCCTATGCTGAGCATGTCATTCTGGAACGGGCCCTCCCAAGGGTGGAGGACGGGCTGAAGCCGGTCCAGCGCCGTATTCTGTATACCATGATGGAACTGGGAACCTTTCCGGATAAACCGCATCGGAAATGTGCCCGCATCGTCGGTGACTGTCTCGGCAAATATCACCCCCACGGGGATTCCTCCGTTTACGGCGCGCTTGTACATATGGCGCAGGACTTCTCCATGCGCGCGCCGCTTGTGGACGGCCATGGGAATTTCGGTTCCATCGACGGGGACAGCGCCGCGGCCATGCGGTACACGGAGGCGCGGATGGCTCCCCTGGCCATGCAGATGCTCCGGGATCTGGAAAAGGATACCGTCCCCTTCCGTCTGAATTTTGATGATACGCTGAAGGAACCGGATATGCTTCCTTCCCGTTTCCCGAATCTGCTGGTGAACGGCGCCAACGGGATTGCGGTGGGCCTTGCGACAAATATTCCGCCTCACAATCTCGGAGAAGCCATTCAGGCTGTCATCGCTCAGATGGATCGTCCGGACATCCCTCTGGATGATCTGATGAAGATCCTGCCCGGCCCTGATTTTCCCACCGGAGGCATCCTGGTTCGCAACGAGGAGCTGAAAAAGGGATATGAAACAGGCCGGGGAAAGCTGACGCTCCGAGCGCGGATTTCCCTGGAGGACGGTACCGCCGGCAGAAAGCTGATCGTGATCTCGGAAATCCCATATCAGGTGAACAAATCCGCCCTGCTGGAGAAAATCCAGAAGCTCACCGAAGAAAAGAAGTCCGCGCTCAGCGGCATCTATGACATCAGGGATGAAAGCGACCGCACAGGAATGCGCGCGGTCATTGAGCTGCGTAAGGAAGCGGATCCCCGCAAGGTGCTTGCCTGTCTCTTCAAGTATTCCGATCTTCAGATCACCTTCGGCGTCAATATGGTGGCAATTGCGGATGGAAAACCGGTGCTGATGAGCCTGAAACAGCTGATTTCCTACTATGTGGATTATCAGAAGCAGGTCGTCACCCGCCGCACCCGGTACGAGCTGAATCAGGCAAAGGCAAGGGCGCACATTCTGGAAGGCCTGATGATCGCCCTGGACAACCTGGATGAGGTAATCGCCCTGATCCGGGCCAGCAAAAGCCCGAAGGAGGCCAAGGCCGGCCTGATGGAACGGTTTTCCCTTTCCGAGGTTCAGGCCCAGGCTATTCTGGATATGCGGCTTCAGCGGCTGACCAATCTGGAAATCGAGGCGCTCCGGAAGGAATACGCGGATGTGCTGAAGCTGATCTCCCGGTTGGAAGGCATCCTGAAAAGCGATAAAAAACTGATGGGGGTCATTCGGACAGAGCTGCAGGAGATCGCGGATCAGTACGCGAATGAACGCCGCACCTCCTTTGAGGATCCGTCTGACGCGCCGGAGGAACTTCCGAAGGAAGAGGCTCCCGCGGAAGAGTCCCTCGTCTGCTTCACCCGCAGCGGTTATCTGAAACGTTTTTCGCCGCAGGCCCTGAAACGGAATCCGCTCCCTTCGCTCAGGGAAAACCCGGAGGAGTGTCCGCGTTTCCTGCTGCCGACCACGACGGCGGAAACCCTGTATGTCCTGACGGATCAGGGAAACTGCTATCCCATCCAGGTAAACCGGCTCCAGGACGGAAAGCCCCGGGACCGCGGTCAGCTTCTCTCCGGCGTTTTCGCCGAGATCGGAGAAGATGAAAAGGCGCTGCTTCTGTTTACGGCGGTACCCGCCGAGGCGGACAAACTGCCCGATCTGATTTTTGTAACCGTTCAGGGCATGGTAAAGCGAACCGCCGCGGCCGAGTGCGCTGTCCGAAGCCGGAAGTATCCCGTGCTGAGTCTGAAGAAGGGGGATCGCCTCCTTGACGTCCGCTTCGCTGCCGGCGAGGATGACCTTCTCCTGCTTTCCCGTCAGGGAATGTGCATCCGCTTCCCCCTCGACGCGGTTCCCCTGCAGGGCAGAATCGCTTCAGGCGTCAGGGGCATGACGCTTCAGGAGGGGGATCAGGTCTGCTGGTTCTCCCAGCTTTCCGCGAAAGCGGAACTGGTAATCTTCTCAGACCGCGGCTGGGGCAAGAGGGTTCCCCAGGCTGCCTTCGAACAGCAGAACCGGGCCGGGAAAGGGGTGCATTGCTTTACTTTCAACAGAAACGGCTCCAACGGCCGGGTCCTTTCCGGGTTCTGCCTGACGGAGGAGGACGTTCCCTGCACCCTGTTGATTTCGCAAGCCCGTTCCCCGGTCACGGAGCTCTCAAAGGAAGAAATACTGCTGCAGCCCCGGGCAGGCAAAGGCATGCCCTATATCATGGCGATCATGGATGATGTCATTACCGGCGTGGAAAATGTTGAAATTCCGGAAGATCGGAAAGAATAAAGGAGGATTCGGATTATGGCCAGACAAAACTTTGGTGGATTCGGCGGCGGAAACATGCAGCAGCTCATGCGTCAGGCCCAGAAGATGCAGCAGCAGCTCCAGGAAGCCCAGGAAAAGCTTGACGATGCGGAGTATGAGGCCTCCTCCGGCGGCGGAATGGTCACGGTAAAGGTCTCCGGGAAGCGGGAGCTGCGTTCCATTGAGATCAATCCCCAGGTCGTGGATCCTGACGATATCGAAATGCTTCAGGATCTGATCCTGGCCGCGGTCAATGAAGCGCTGCGCAAGGGCGAGGAAACTCGGGAGGCCGCCATGAGCAGGATGGCGCCCGGAATGGGTGGGTTGTTCTGATCATGAGTGAACAGATAGAACCCATTGCGAAAATGGCCGCGGAGCTCAACCGTCTCCCCGGCATCGGGAAAAAGACCGCTCAGAGGCTGGCTTATTTCGTGGCCTCCATGCCTCTGGAGGAAGTCAGATCCCTGGCCGTTTCCCTTTGGGAAGGGCGGAAAGCGATCCGTTTCTGTGAAGTCTGCGGAAACTATGCCGCTTCGGACCGGTGCTCGGTCTGCGCGGATGCCTCCCGGCACAATGGACAGATCTGCGTCGTTCGGGATCCGAGAGATGTGGCCGCCATCGAAAGATTGCATGAGTATACCGGTCTCTATCATGTGCTGCACGGAACCCTCTCCCCCATGGAAGGAATCGGTCCTGATCAGCTCCGGATCCGGGAGCTTCTTTCCAGGCTGGAAGCGGAAAACGTGGAGGAGGTCATCCTGGCCACGAATCCGGATGTTGAAGGAGAAGCCACCGCCTCCTATCTGGCCCGGCTTCTGAAGCCCCTCGGCGTCCGCTGCACTCGGATCGCCCACGGCCTTCCCGTAGGGGGCGATCTGGAATACACGGACGAAGTAACGCTTCAAAAGGCGATGGAAGGAAGACGGGAGATGGAATGACTGTTGAACTGAATTTGCTGATAGCCCTCCTGCTGTTCGCCTGCGTCGTCCTGCTGATCATTCTGCTGATCCGCCAGGGAACCGTCCTTCACCGTCAGGAGGAAGGTCGTCTCCGTCAGGAGCACGGAATAGAGAATCTGGGAAACCAGCTGCTGGATGAGCTGGATGCGCAGCGGGATCAGACGATCGAATCCCTCTATCAGGGAAACCAGAATCTGATGACCGCGCTGAACCAAATGGGAACGAATCAGTCCACCCTGCTGGAGAACATGCTCGCCTCCGTCTACAAAAGCATGGGCGAAATGCAGTCTGTGGCTTCCGGCGTCGGGGACCTGAAAAGGGTCATGACCAACGTGAAGACACGGGGAATCTGGGGAGAGATGCAGCTGGGAAATCTGATCCGTCAGATGCTGTCTCCGGAGCAGTATGGGGAGAATGTGGAAGTCGTTCCCGGTTCCCGTGAACGGGTCGAGTTCGCGATCAGGCTTCCTGATCAGTCCGGGCAAACGGTCTGGCTTCCGGTGGACAGCAAGTTTCCCCAGGAAAGCTTTCTGCGGCTGGCTGAAGCCTCCCAGCGGGGGGATGCCTCTGGCGCGGAGGAAGCACGGAAGGCGCTTCTCCGGCGGATTCGCCTGGAAGCGAAAACCATTGCTGAGAAGTACATTTCCCCGCCTGAAACCGCTGATTTTGCGCTGATGTTTCTCCCGACGGAATCGCTGTATACTGAAATACTGCAGCACCCGGATATCGTGGAGGATCTTCAGCGGGATTATCGGGTCATGATCACCGGCCCCGGCAGTTTCGCGGCCATGCTCAGCGCGTTCCAGATGGGTTTCCGTACGATGACGGTCCAGCGCCGCTCCGCGGAAGTCTGGCGCCTTCTGGGGCAGGTTGAAACGGATTTCTCCCGGTATATGGAGCATCTGGAAGATGCCCGCAGAAAAATGATTCAGGCGGAGGATGCGCTGGACTCCGCTGTTTCCCGGGCCAAAGCGCTCCAGCGGAGGCTGAAAGCTGTTGATACCGGAACCTTCGGGGCGGGGCCGGAGGAAACCCGGAAGACGGAAGAATAAAGCAAGGATTTTTCTGAAAGGAGTAATGCAACATGTCCATCAAAGCTGAAATCTGGGGAAAATCACCCAAAGGGAAAAACGTGCACCGGTTTACCCTGACCAATTCCATGGGCGCCTCCGTCTCCGTCATCGAATGGGGCGCTGTCCTGCAGAGTATTATCGTGCCGGACGCGGGCGGAAATATGGAGGATGTAGCCCTCGGATTTGACACTCTGGAGGGATATCTGAAGCCCCACGGCAGCATGGGAGACACCATCGGCCGCTACGGCAACCGGATCGGCGCCGGGCGTTTTTCCATTGACGGCACAGTCTATCAGGTGGCGCTCAACGATCACGGAGTGAATCACCTTCACGGCGGAACAACAGGCTTTTCCTCCCATTTCTGGACCGGAACGCCGAAGGAAGGAGATCATGAGGACTCCGTTTCCTTCCATCGGCTTTCCCCGGACGGTGAGGAAAACTATCCCGGCAATCTGGACGTTACGGTCACCTATACCTGGAATGATATGTGTGATCTGATCATCCGCTATGAAGCGGTCACGGACAAGCCCACCCTCTGCAACCTGACCAACCATACGTATTTCAATCTGGCCGGGCAGAATCACGGAACCATCCGGGATCACATCGTATCCATCGACGCCGATGTGATCACCAAGGTCGACGCGCAACTGATCCCGACCGGGGACTATATGCCTGTGCTGGGCACTCCCCTGGACCTGCGGGACGGGCTTCTCCTGGATGAGGGTCTTTCCGTGATGGATTCCTGCCCCCAGATGATTCCGGCGGGCGGGTATGACCATAATTATGTGCTCGCCAAAGGATCCTCCATGGGCTTTGCCGCCAGCGTATATCATGAGGAATCCGGCCGGTACATGGAGGTTCTGACCGACCAGCCCGCGATTCAGTTCTATTCCGCCTGCACAACCCATCTGGAAGGCGGAAAAGGCGGAATGACCTATACGCCCTATTCCGGATTCTGCCTGGAAACCCAGCACTGCCCGGACGATCCGAATCATTCCAATTTTCCCGGAACCACGGTGCTTCGGCCCGGCGAGAAATATGACACCACCACGATTTATGCTTTCCGCGCGGATGACTGAGCCCCTCCGGAACTCCGCCGCGGACAGAACCGCAGCCCGGCTTTCCAAACGGAAAGCCGGGCTGTTTCAGGCTTCCGAAGCCGGATTCTCAGTCCGCGGTCGCCTCCAGGAAAACGGTCTCCAGATCGTCCTTTTCCGGGGTCATCTGCCGGATCGGACTGTCCATTGCCGCCAGCAGACGGAACAGCTGATCTGTCAGCCGGCCCCGCTCATCCCCCATGCATCCTTCAATCCGAAGCTCCGCAACCCCAGCCTCGCGGACCGGAAGAGACTCCGCCTTCCGGACACAGGCGATGCTGCGAATTGCGGGAAGCAATTCCCTTTCATTTCCCAGAACGCGGAGGAACAGGCGAACCTGACCGTCCTCAGCGGTTTGTTTCAGATCAAATGTCCGGATCAGACGGCCTTCATGCAGTATAAGCGCCCGGTCGCACAGCTGCTGAACTTCTGATAGAATGTGGCTGGAAAAAAGAATCGTATGATCCTGTCCCAGTTCCCGGATCAGTTCACGGATTTCAACCACCTGTTTCGGATCAAGGCCGACGGTTGGCTCGTCCAGAATCAGCACTTCCGGGTTTCCGCACAGAGCCTGGGCGATCCCCACCCGCTGACGGTATCCCTTGCTCAGATGTCCGATAATCCTGTTCTGAACCTCGCCGATCTCGCAGATTCCAAGAATCTCCTCCACATGGCGCTTCTTCTCCCGGGGAAGCACTTCCCGAAGTTCGCAGACAAAGTCAAGATAATCCCGGACGGACATCTCGTCATAAAGCGGAGGTTTTTCAGGCAGATAACCCACCTTGCGCTTGCAGGCTCTCGGTTCTTTCCGCATATCCGTTCCGTCCAGCAGGACTCTCCCTTCCTGGGGCGGAAAATAGCCCGTCATCAGGTTCAGCGCGGTCGTCTTCCCCGCCCCGTTTCTGCCCAGAAGGCCGGTGATTTTTCCCCTTTCCGCCGTAAAGGAAACATCCTTCAGGGCGATCGTACGCCCATAGCGTTTCGTCACATGTTCCAGTGAAATCATGTCTTTCTTCTCCCTGAGATGATCCGGATCCTTTGAAAAAGCGGCGGATCCCTCTCCGCCGCTCTCAGTATATCATGGTTTTGCGTGATTCATTGTAAACTTTCGGTGAATCACTTCATCACCACATTCTCCGTCCCGAGGGCCTCCCTCAGCCGAAGCAGACAA
Source organism: uncultured Clostridia bacterium (assembly GCA_947166205.1). Next base: position 6,757 of record CAMVDI010000015.1, on the reverse strand, counting down.
TCCTCACTCCCGCTGCACCAGGCCTCCCGGGGACACAGCAGGGTCATTTTTTCGGCGGGGATGTGCAGGTAAACCGGGATTTCACCCTGTTCCATAGCCAGCAGGGCCGTTACCCGGTCCAGATCCTTCCGTTCAATCCGGAGGAAGATTTTTTTCTGCGCTCTGGCCGCCGCCTGGGCGTCTGTCTCTCCCGGGACCGCTGCTTTCCGGCCCGGTATGATCTGCTGCCCGGCCTGTCCGGGATCTTTGGTCTTCTTTTTCCAGTCGGCGATGGGGCAGATGCTCTCCGCGATCAGTTTGGGATCCTCATCTTCGCGGACTGAGATTCTCCCGCTGATGACGGCAATGCTGTCTTCCGTCAGCTGCGCCTGATACTTCTCGTAAACCTTCGGAAATACAAGACATTCAATCTGTCCGGTCATATCCTCCAGTGTGACAAACGCCATATAGTCCCCTTTTCGGGTGGATTTCCCGTTGACCGATACCAGAATTCCGCCCATTTCCGCGGGCGAGCCGTCCAGGCTCATACCCCCGTCCGGGGCTTCCGCGGCTTCCGCGATTTTCGCGGTCGTGAAGCTCATCTCCCGCAGAGTATCCTGCCAGTCATCCAGCGGATGTCCTGTCATGTAAACTCCTGTCGCTTCCTTCTCCATCTGGAGTTTTACGCGGGCCGGGCAGTCCTCCGCGAAAGGATAGGTCATGGCGTCGGAAAACAGCGAATCCCCCTGATCCGCGCCGTACAGATCAAACAGGCTGACCTGACCGGCCACATTCTTTTTCCGATCGTTCTGATTGGCTTCCATGGCCCGTTCATATACCATCAGCATCTGAGGACGGTTCGCCCCCATTCCGTCAAAAGCACCTGCCCGGATCAGGCTTTCCACCGCCCGCTTGCCGCATTCTGAAGCGTCGATTCTGCGGCAGAAATCAAACAGATCCTGATAGGGGGCGCGTTCCCGTTCCCGAACAATCGTACGGACCGCGTTTTCCCCCACCGCCTTGACCGCGCCAAGACCGAAGCGGATCGAGGGATGTTCCGGATCCTGGTGATCCACCGTGAATTTCCATCGGCTGCGGTTCACATCCGGCGGAAGAACCGGAATCTGTCTTCCCCGGCAGTACTGGATGTATCCGGCGATTTTTCCCGCGTTTCCGTAGACGCTGTTCAGCATGGCCGCCATAAACTGAACCGGATAATAACGTTTCAGCCACGCGGTCTGCATAGCCACGACGCTGTAGGCCGCCGCGTGGGATTTGTTGAAAGCATAGCTGGCAAAGGAAATCATTTCGTCATAGATTTCGTTGGCGGTCTTCTCCGGCACACCGTTCCGGACGCATCCCGGCACCTTCACCGTACCGTCCGCGTCCGTCAGTCCGTGGACAAAGATCTCCCGCTCTTCGTCCATCACCTTGTGCTTTTTCTTGGCCATCGCCCGCCTTACAAGGTCGCTGCGGCCATAGCTGTAGCCCGCCAGGTCCCGTACAATCTGCATGACCTGTTCCTGATAGACCATACATCCGTATGTCACGTCCAGAATGGGACGCAGCTTTTCCGTTCTGTACCGGACAGAGGAGGGGTCATGTTTCCCCGCGATATACCGCGGGATGGACTCCATCGGTCCGGGCCGGTACAGAGAGATGGCGGCAATGATATCCTCAAAGCAGCTGGGCTTCATGTTGGTCAGGAAGGAGGTCATGCCGCTTCCTTCCAGCTGGAAAACGCCGTCCGTATCTCCTCTGCAGATCATCTCATAGACTTCCGGATCGTCCAGCGGGATTTCCTCCGGTTTCATCTCTGTGCCGATTTCCCGCATAAGGTCCAGCGTATCCCGGATGACCGTCAGCGTTCTCAGCCCGAGAAAATCCATCTTCAGCAGGCCCAGTCTCTCAATGGTGCCCATGGGATACTGGGTGGTAATGACCTCGTCATTCCGCTGCAGCGGGACATATTCCACCACCGGTTTTCCGGTAATCAGCACGCCTGCGGCATGGGTGGAGGCATGCCTTGGCATACCCTCCAGCGTCATGGCGGTATCAATCAGCTGCCTGACTCCCGGGTTCTCCTCCGTCATCTTCCGGAGCATCGGGCTCAGCGCCATCGCCTTCTTCAGCGTCATGTTCAGTTCAAAGGGGATCGCCTTGGCCACCGCGTCGGTCTCCTGGTAGCTCATGCCGAGAACCCGGCCCACATCCCTTACCACCCCCTTGGCCGCCATGGTGCCGAAGGTGATGATCTGGCTTACATGATCCGATCCGTATTTCCGTGCCACATAATCGATGACTTCCTGCCGGCGTTCATAGCAGAAGTCCACGTCGATATCCGGCATGGTCACCCTTTCAGGGTTCAGAAAGCGTTCAAAGAGCAGCTGGTACTTCAGCGGATCCAGCATGGTGATGCCGAGGGAATAAGCCACGATCGATCCCGCGCCGCTCCCGCGTCCGGGGCCGACCATGATCCCCTGGGATTTGGCATAGTGAATAAAGTCCCAGACGATCAGGAAATAGTCCACAAAGCCCATCTGAATAATGGTCTGCAGTTCATATTCGAGACGTTTCCAGGGCTCATCGGTCTCCAGCGACTGGGGATAAAGCTTCCTCATGCCTTCTCCGCAAAGGCGTCTGAGCATCTGCTCCGCGGTTTCCCCTTCGGGAACAGGGTAGCGGGGAAGCCGGGTTTTGCCGAATTCAAAGGAAACGTTGCAGCGTTCCGTGATGACCTGAGTTTTTTCAATGGCATCCGGAACCATCCGGAAGAGATCCCGCATCTCCTCCTCGCTTTTTACATACATTTCCTGGGTTTCCATGCGCATCCGCTGCTCATCTTCCAGCGTTTTTCCGGTCTGGATGCACATGAGAACCTCCTGGGCTTCCGCGTCCTTGCGCTCCAGGTAATGACAGTCGTTGGTCGCGACGAGGGGAACGTCCATTTCTCTCGCCAGGGAGATCAGCCTCGGAAGCACCGTTTTTTCGTCCCGAAGGCCATGATCCATAAGCTCGATATAGAAATGATCTTTTCCGAAGATCTCCTGCATCTCGCGTACATAGGCGCGGGCGCTATCCATCTGTCCGTTCAGGACCAGCTTTGGCAGGTCTCCGCTCAGGCAGGCGCTCAGGCAGATCAACCCTTCATGATGCCGGCGTATCAGCGCGTAATCCATCCTGGGCTTGTAGTAATAGCCGGTAATAAAGGCCTCGCTGGACAGCTTCATGAGGTTCTGATAGCCGGTATTGTTTTCGCAGAGCAGAATCAGATGGCTGTATTCCCGCCCCGCGGAAGAGCGGTCGGTTCTGTCCCGGCAGACATAGCCCTCCATCCCGATAATGGGCTTGATCCCCGCTTCCGTCATGGCGTTATAAAAATCAATGGCGCCGTACATGGCGCCATGATCCGTCACGGCGCAAGCGGTCATTCCCAGCTCCTTCAGGCGCTGAACCAGCGAAGGAATCCTGCAGGCGCCGTCCAGCAGGCTGTATTCCGTATGCAGGTGAAGATGCGTAAAGCTCATATATGAAAGCTCTCCATGATGGTTTTGGTCAGATCCATGGCCTCCTGAGTCGCGTAGAAAAAGGAAATCTCGATCATCTTTCCTTCCGCCAGAAACGCGTAGCCGATGCAGTGGGCCCCGTCCGATTCATCCACATCCTGAAAAACCAGAAAGTCCTGCTCTCCGATTCTCCGGACTTCCGCGTTCCGCCCGGCATCGACCAGCTTCTGGGCCAGATCCTGTTCCGTAATGTCCCCCGCGTCGTAGCAGAAAACCAGCATCTCCAGATCCGGTTCCAGAAGCCAGATTCCCTTCAGATCCGTTTCGTTCGCGGCTGGCTGCTGAAAAATCATCCCCTCCGGCAGCAGCAGCCTGTGTTTTCCGTCAGGAAGCAGCGTCTCCGTTTCCGCCAGGCAGGGCAGGGTGACTGAAGCCAGGAGAATAAAGGCCGTCAGCCAGAGGACCCCCTTCCTGCCCGCGCCCCTTCTCAGTCTTCCGCTCATTTTCAGAACGCTCCTTTCTCCAGGCTTCCGGCTGCCGTCTGCTCCTCCAGCCAGAGCTTCAGCGTGGAGACAGAAACCTGCAGCTTGTCCAGCACCTCCTTGATATCTCCGAAGTCCTGGAATTCGTCATCCGTGATGGCTCCGTCCTCCGCGATTTCAAGGAGTCTGTCCTTGTAGCGATTGATCCGGTTGACCCCGTTCAGGGTTTCCACAACGATCTGCAGCAGCTCCTTTCGCTCCACGCGGGGCGTTCTTCCAATGCCGATGGGGCATTCCTGACTGCAGTAGTAATTGCAGAGTCCCGGCCTGCGATAGGCCTCGGCGATCATCTTCACGTCCTCGGGACGAATCTGCACCCGTTCGTTTTCGATTTTCTCGATCCGCTCCGGGGAAAAGCCCGGAATCATCTCCGCGGCCCGCTCCCGCGTCAGTCCCAGTTCCTCCCGCGTGATCTGATAGATACTCTTGTTCTCCTTGACTGATTTACGTCCCATTTTCATTCTCCGCAGTAATATAGTCCTGATGCACCCACAGACGGACGCCCTTTCCTTCCACCAGCCAGAATTCATCTTCTTTGCTGATCAGGATCACCGGGGTCCCAGTCTTCCATTGGTCGGCCACCCGTTCCTTCCCGGAAGGGCCGAAACGCATTTTCACCGTCGCCCTGCCGCTGGTGTTTCCGCCGACGCTGACCGTTCCATGCATGATCTCGCCCTGAACGGGCTCAATCATTTCGATATCGCTCTTCAGCACATACCCGCGCTGTTCCTCGGCCAGGACGTATACCCGGTCCTCCTCCTCCCGCAGCACGGGAACAACGGTCCGGCCCGGAATGGTGGCGATCCGTTTTCCGGCGTCGTTCAGAAGCCTGACGGCTTTTCGGGTCGGCACGAGCGCCAGCATCGGTTTTTCTCCGTCTCCCCAGATGAGTTCCCGGGTGGGAACGGTCATTCGGGTGTCATTGACCTTGATTTCGCATTCGCCGCTGCTGAAGCTGATCATGGAAGCCCCGATTCTGCCTTCATTCCCGAGGTAATAAACCCACGCGGGGCGGATCAGCCGGCCGCCGCGCCTCGCGCAGTAGTCCAGATCCATATAGTAGGTCAGGCCGCCGTAGTACCCTGTTTCAAAATAGTATCTGGCGCCGGGTATTTCCCCCGGATCCTGCACCTCCTCGTAGGATCCGTCCCGGAGGATGTAGATCTTCCCCTTTTTGATCCGCTCAAAGGTTGCGCTTGGCGCGCTGTCCACCACGCAAACCTTCCCCGCCTTCCCGTCAATCCCGGTCATCAGGGCGATATGGCCGAGCACGATGCTGAAGGAGTAATAGTCCCCGTTGTCCAGGCCTTCCCGCAGGGAGGAAGCGTCTTTCACCAGAGCGCTGTTCGTCGTAAAGCCATAGACAAGGCTGGCATTGTAAACCAGTCTGGCAACCGCGGTTCCGTTCTTGACCAGACAGTTCCTGTAGGTAACCGCCAGCTGTTCCGGCGCGATATCCGGTCCGGTCCATCCCATACGCTGCAGCACATGGCTCAGGGTAAAGATCGCGCATCCCGCCGTATCCAGATCCGATTTGGAGTAGGCCTTGTCTTTCCACCATCCGTCCTTCTGGCTGTAGATGCGGTCGGGTCCCTGTTCCTCGGGCGTCTCCCCGTTCACAGCGATCTGAATCCTTCCCTGACCGGTGCTCCCATCGGCGTACCGCACCTCCGCTTCCACCGTGTATTCGCCTTCCTTCCTGGGACGGAAAGAAGCCTGAAAATGAATGTCCTCCTTCCCCTGGAAGACTTTTTCCCCGTTTCTCAGGAGCGTATAAACCACGGATTCTGCGCCTTCGCCAGCCTCAACCCGCACATCCACAACTCCGCCAGCCCCTGTTTCCAGCGGCTCCGCTGTCAGGGAAACCTCGCCGAAGGCGATGCCGATGCATACAAGCATACAGCACAGCAGTGTCAGTCCGGCGGCCTGAATTTTGGTGATCAAAGATCTCATGCTCATCCTTCGGATTCGTATTTGGGTTCCATCAGAAAACGGAAACTCAGCTTTTGGGAAACATCGATCAGGTATTCATCGTGGGTTCTGGCGCCCCAGCTGTCATCGCCGCCCACACCCATCTGCATCATGGCCGGCCGGATAACGGTATAGAGCCTGGGAGGCAGTTCGTTTCCGTGAGCGGCGTTTTCGATCTCGTGGGCGGTCCAGGGCAGGACACTCAGTTCCATCTCATCCGCTCCGCTCAGCTTCAGGCCTCTTCCCTTCTCGTCCGTGATTTCAGCCCAGCGGACGCCGGTCCGGTTCCCGCATTCCTGCGGATACAGGTAGGGGGTCATGTTTTTCCCGGCCGTTGTCCTGTAAATGCCCAGACGCGCTCCTTCCCGGCGGTCCGTATAATTCTCCTCCGGCCCCATTCCGTAATACCGGATTCTGTCAAAGTCCGCGTCCGTCCTGAAGCTCATGCCGAAAAGCGGCATATCCCCCCATCCTTCCGCGGGATCATAGGACAGGCGGAATTCCGTTTCCCCTCCTGGCCGGATGGTCACATCCATTTCGCATTCTGCCTGAACGGTTCCGGGCAGCTGCCAGAAGGTCTTCATCGTGTAGCTGCCGTCCGCGTTCGCGGTGACGGGGTCAATGCCCTTCTCCTTTTTCATCCTGAAGGCGCTCATGGGCGCGGCATACATATCCGCGATTTTCCACCGGGCGTACCGGACCGGCATGCCGTTTCCCTCGTCATTGTTGGTCGGAGCCCGCCAGAACGCGGGGCGCACG
>CAMVDI010000014.1 GCA_947166205.1 uncultured Clostridia bacterium | reverse complement strand
CGATGGCCAGCAGCTTCAGCACATAGCCCATCTCCCGGCCGAAGGCGATATCCTCCGAACCGATCCGGGTAATCCCTTCCCGGTAGATCTGCTCCACCCGGACCCGGCTGTGGAACGCCAGGGAGCCCAGGATGCTCAGCTTGTAGGCCGCGTCCATGCCCTCCACGTCCGCCGCCGGGTTGGGCTCCGCCAGCCCCAGCCGCTGGGCGTCCTTCAGAATGGTTTCGTACTCCGCGCCCTCCGCGGCCATCCGGGTCAGGATATAGTTCGTCGTCCCGTTCACAATGCCCATGATCTGCTCGATCCGGTTCGCGATCAGGGGGCTCTGGATGGCGTTCATGATCGGAATGGCGCCGCCGACGCTGGCTTCATAGTACAGCCCCGCGCCGGTCTTCTTCGCCATCTCCCGCAGCTCGTCAAAATGCAGGCTCAGCGCCATCTTGTTGGCGGTGACCACGGATTTCCCGCTCTCCAGCGCCCGCAGCATCATGGAAGCGGCCGGCTGCTCTCCGCCCAGGAATTCACATACGATTCCGATCTCCGGATCCCCGAGAATATCCTCCCGGTCACAGGTCAGCACCTCCTCCGGCACCTCGTGGCCGCCGTGGATCTTCTTGTCCAGCACCAGCGCCTTCTTCACCCGGAGCGCGAAGCCGGTGCGCTTCGCGATTTCATCCCCGTAGGTCCGGATCAGATCCCAGACGCCGCCCCCGATGTTTCCCAGTCCCAGCAGTCCCAGCACAACTTCCTTCATCTTTCACCCTCCGTCGCCGTCTCCGGCCGTATTTCCGCTTCTTCCGCTTTTTCCGCCCCTCCGGCGGATGATGGCCTTCCGCCCCGCGGACGGCATGGCCTCCGTGAATCCCTTTCCCGCCGGTCAGCGCCCCTGGTTCCGCTCATAGATGACCCGCAGGCCCTTCAGGGTCAGCAGGCCGTCCAGCTTGTCGATGGCCTTGCTCTCCTCCGCGATGAGGACGGCCATTCCGCCCGTGGCCACCACAAAGGCCTCCCGGCCCAGTTCCTGCCGGATCTTCCGGACGATGTTGCTGACCAGGCCCACATATCCGTAGTACATTCCGCTCTGCAGGTTCGTCAGGGTCGTCCGCCCGATCACGGATTCCGGCCGGACAAACTCAAACCGGGGCAGTTTCGCCGTCCCCGTCACCAGGGCCTCGCTGCTCAGCTTGATCCCGGGGCAGATCAGCCCGCCCAGGAAGCTTCCGCCCTCGTCCACCACCCCGAAGGTCGTCGCCGTGCCGAAATCGATAAAGATGCAGGGGCCGCCGTATTCATCATAGGCGCCCACCGCGTTGGCGATCCGGTCGCTGCCCAGCTCCCGGGGATTCTCGTACTTGATGTTGATCCCCGTCTTCACCCCCGGGGCCACAAAGAGGGGAATCTTCCCGAAATAATTCTGCAGCATGTGCTCGATGGTGAAGTTCACCGTGGGCACCACCGAGGAAACCACGATCCCCTCCACCACCGAGGTGGGCACGCCTTCATGGGCAAACATGGAGGAGAGGCGCACGCCGTATTCGTCCGAGGTGGAATTGATGTTGGTGGACATGCGCCAGTATTTGACCATTTCCCTGCCTTCGAACAGGGCAGTCTTGATATTGGTGTTTCCGACATCCATCGTCAGAATCATCGCTGCGCTCCTTCCCGCCGCCCCCGGGGGGGCGGCCGGCGGATGTTTTATTTTTCTTTCCGCCGTCCCGGCGGGGCAGGGACTTACCGCAGGCGGATTTTCCGGACCGCGGACAGGATCGGGGGAACCAGCAGCGCGCAGATCAGCGCCTCGCTCAGGCCGGCGATCAGGGCGGTTCCGCCGATCAGCGCCAGAACCCCGGAAGTATCGATCCCGCAGGCGATATAGAAGATCAGCATCAGGCCCAGATAGAGCACCGTGTTCGTCAGGCTGCCGCAGACCGAAGCCACCGCCGCCGGCGCGTGGGGGGCAATGACCTTCCGGAAGCCCCGGCTCGTCATGATGGCCCCGGACCCCAGCCCGATGATCCCGGAGAGCAGCACCAGGCTGCCGATCAGCAGCAGGGTCCGGTTGCGGGAAACCTCATAGACCGCGTTCTCCCCGGCCGCCGGCAGGGAAAACAGCCCCAGCAGGTACAGGACCACAACGGTCAGCAGGCCCACCAGCAGGCCCGCCATCGTCGAAAAGATCACCATGGAGCTGCGCTGGGCCTTCTCTTCCGGCAGCTTTTCCAGCCGGCGGTACACGAACCAGGCCACCAGGGGAATGCAGAGCCGGGGCAGGAAGATCATCACCCCCGTAAGCACGGGAGAGGCGGCCATCAGCGTGGAAACCAGGGCGCTGGGCTTGGTCAGCGCCGTATAGAAGCTGACCGCCCCGAAGCCGAGCCCCAGCACCAGTCCGCCCTTCCAGCCCATATAGAGCGTTCCCAGCACCACCGGCACGCAGAGCACCGTCACATAAATAAAGCCGAGCGGAATCATCCCGACGGGCGTAAGCCCCAGCAGAACGATCAGCGCCAGCAGGATGGCCAGCAGCACCATCCGGAGCAGTTTGGAATGATTGTTTGTTTCTGACATGTTTCCCTCCGTTCGGGCTCCTTCCGGATGCCCGTCGCGTCAAATAAGATTTTCGCCGCCTTCTTTTCCCGTCCGGGGCTTTCACTCCCGGCGCGAAAGCGGAGAATAACCTTATTATACATGCTTTTTCCGGATTGTAAAGAAATGAACAGATCCGCCGCTCCGCGGAAATCGCGCCGCCGCGCCCCGGGGCGCAAAAAAACACCCGGGGCTCCGGCGGGTTTCCGGCCTGCTGCCGGCTTCCCGCCCCGGAGCCCCGGGCGCGCTGGTTCAGTTGTTCTGCAGGTATTCGTAATACCCGGCCTGCAGGCTGGTCAGCAGCTCGTCATGATCCCCGCCGAAGGCATAGACCGCGTTGACCGCCTCGATGTCCGCCTGCCGCCGGGGCGGCACGCAGTAGGGGCAGGCCTTCAGCCCGGCAAAGGGTTCCTCCTCCAGCTGGCCGTAGGAGAAGGGCTGGAAGGTCACCTTCGGCGCCATGTAGCAGAAGGAGCTCCTGTGGTAATAGCTTCCCTTCTCCGGGTTGTAGTACAGGGTAACCGAATCGTCCGGAATCGGGATCTGCCGGCCCTGCCAGTCTTCCCAGATCACGAATTTGACCTTGCTGCCGCTCTTCAGGCGGGAGTAGATCTCATGCATATTGATGCCTTCCGGGGTCTTCTTCCGCTGGACGCGGATGCAGCCGTGGCTGCACTTGGTGCCCAGCTTGGGCTCCGTATTGTCGTAATTTGGCGTGCCGTCCCGGTTGTTCACATGGGGAACCTCGTGGACGCAGTCCCCGCTGTTGAACCGGATCGCGTAGCTGCAGACCAGCCGGTCGGAGGGCAGATCCCCCACCTTGCTCATCAGCAGAAACTCCCCGGACCGGGTTTCGTTGTAGGGCTGATACTTCGATCCGTTCCACATCACCAGCCCCGTGGAGCAGAGCAGCGTCGTCAGCAGCTTTCCGTCCTCAAAGACGTACATCCGCTGGGTCAGCTTGTCCACCACGATCCCCATGGAGGGATTTGGATTCACTTCCTTCAGGCGGCTGGTTTTGATATACCCGTGAACCAGGATGTTCCAGGCCTCGACTTGGGTATCGTGAAAGGAGCTGGAGTAGCATTCGACCAGGGACCACCCGTCGTCCCGGGTTTCCAGCACCCGGACGCCCTGGGATTCGCAGGTCACGACCCCGACCTTCAGGGAATCCTCATCCGGCTCCCGGTACAGATAGGTCTGGGTCTTTTCCCCGTTCTTCTTCGTGCTGTCCACCACGGTGATCGGCGCGGTCAGCATCTCCCAGACCGCCTGCTCGTCGGTGATGTCCATGGGCAGGGTCCAGTAGTTCCTCTCCCCGGGGAGCGGCCCGTAGTCGCTGCCGTAGGAGGGGGTGAAGGCGTCCGGAACGGAATAGGCCGGCTCCGTCTCCTGGGGCAGGGGAATCTCCTCCCCGTCGTCCCCCAGCAGCACCTCTTCCACCACTTCCTCCACATAAAGCTCGGGATCGTCGTCCTCCTCGCCCAGGGCGGCCCCGGAGAACAGCAGCGCGGAAGCGCACAGCCATAGAAGCAGTCTCTTCAGATTCATCTTGAAAATCTCCTGATCAGTCTTGTCGGATCGGGGCGGATCCCCCGGAAAGCCGTATCCCGGCTTTTTCAGCCCGGACACGGAAACGCCACCCTGGCCTATACCAGAAGCAGCAGCGCCTGGGCGGCCGCCACCGCCGCGCAGGCGGCAATGGCCACGGTCAGCAGGCTTTTCCCCCGCCAGGCCAGGATCACCGCCGTCACGATGCCCGCCGCCGCGGTCCGCAGATCCCCCGTGGAATACAGGACCTCCGGAAAGGTCATGGCCCCCAGCACCGCGAAGGGAATATAGGTCAGAAAGGAGCGGACAAACCGGCTGCGGATGGGCCTGCGCCACACCGTCAGCGGCAGCATGCGGATCAGATAGGTCACGCCGGCCATCACGGCCAGATAGGGAAGAAAGGCGCCCCAGCTCATACGCCGCCCCCTTCCTCTTCCGGATACAGCGCGGCGCCGGCCGCCGCGGCCGCCACCGCGCAGATGATGATGACGAAGCCGCCGGAGACCCGGTTCAGCCCGGGAATATAGCGGAAGCAAAGGCTCAGCGCCACCGCCGTCAGAACCACGAACCGGACCGGCCGCCGCTTCCGGGCGGGAGGCAGGATGATCGCCAGGAACATCCCGTAGATCGCGATGCCCAGCGCGGACCGGACAAAGGCCGGCAGCAGGGTCCCCGCCGCGCCCCCCAGCAGGGTGCCCAGCGTCCACCCCAGGAAGGGGGTGATCATCAGACCGTACAGATAGGCCTTCCCCACCAGCCCGGGCTGGGAGGAGGCCACGGCGAAGATCTCATCCGTGTTGGCGAAGGAGAAGATCAGCCGCTGCAGGGTGCCCATGCTCCCGTCCAGCTTTCTGCCCAGGGAAAGGCTCATCAGCCCGTAGCGCAGGTTGATGGTCAGCTGGGTCAGCGCCATCTCCGTCAGGCCCGCGCCGCCCACCATCAGCGGCAGTCCCGCGATCTGGCCCGCGCTGGTCAGATTCGCCGCAGAGATCAGCATCGCCTGCAGCAGGGTCAGTCCGTCCCCCACCGCTTTCATGCCGAAGGCAAAGGAAACGCTGAGATAGCCCAGCGCGATGGGGATTCCGTGGCGGATTCCCCGGATAAAATCAGATTTCATGCCTGTTCCTTCCCGGCCGGGTCCGGCGCCGGATTTTTCAGAACCGGGTCACGCCCTTTTCGCTGACCAGCGCGTAAAAAATCTTTCCCCTTTCGCAGGGCTCGCAGCTCCATTGAACCGCCCGGCGAACCGCTTCCTCCGCCCGCTCCGCGTCCGCCTCGGAGGCCGCGTGCAGCTCGCAGAGGGGCGTGTCCGGCTCCGTCCGGTCCCCCAGACGGACCTTCATCACAAAGCCCACGGAATAATCGATCCGATCCTCCACCCGGAGCCGGCCGGCGCCCATGGCCTGGGCCGCGGAGCCCAGGGCCGCGGTGTCCATTTTCTGAACATATCCGCTGCGGCCGCACAGGACCGTCTTCCTCACCGGCGCCTGGGGCAGCAGATTCACGTCGTCGCAGACGGCGGGATTCCCGCCCTGGGCGCGGATCATCTCCTTCATTTTCCGCAGCCCCGCCCCGCTGCGCAGGGCGTTCTCCAGCATCCGGACGGCTTCCGCGTGGTCCTTCGCCTTTCCGGCCAGCACCAGCATATGCCCGCCCAGGGTCAGGGAGACCTCCTTCAGATCCCCCTCCGCGCGGCCGGCCAGGATATCGATGGCCTCCTTCACCTCCAGCGCGTTTCCCACATGGGTTCCCAGGGGCTGATCCATCCCGCTGATCAGCGCCAGGGTCGGTTTTCCCGCCAGGGTTCCCACCCGGACCATCTTCCGGGCCAGGGAGAGGCTGTCCTCCAGGTTCCGCATCAGCGCGCCGGAGCCCGTCTTCACGTCCAGCACGATGGCATCGGAACCCGCCGCCAGCTTTTTGGACAGGATGGAGGAGACGATCAGGGGAATGGAATCCACCGTGGAGGTCACATCCCGCAGGGCGTAGAGCGTCTTGTCCGCCGGCGCCAGCGTCCCGGTCTGTCCCACCACCGCCACGCCGATCTCCCGGACCTGGCGGATGAACTCCTCCTCCGACAGCGACACCCGCATCCCGGGAATGGATTCCAGCTTGTCCAGCGTCCCGCCGGTATGGCCCAGCCCCCGGCCGCTCATCTTCGCCACCGGAGCGCCGCAGGCCGCCGTCAGCGGCGCCAGCACCAGCGTCGTCGTATCTCCCACGCCGCCGGTGGAATGCTTGTCCACCTTGACGCCCGGGATCGAGGAAAGGTCAGCGGTATCCCCCGTATCCCGCATGGCCAGGGTCAGCTCCGTGGTCTCCTCATCCGTCATGCCGTTCAGGCGGATCGCCATCAGCAGGGCGGTCAGCTGGTAGTCCGGCACGCTTTTCCTGGCCGCGGCCTCCGCGAAAAAGCGGATCTCCTCCGCGGTCAGCGCCTGTCCCAGCTTTTTCTTCTCAATCACCTGCAGCATGGTCATGGCATCCGTCCTCCTTTTCGCGTCCGCCCCCCGGGACCGCCCGGCCCCGGGCCGGGGAATACAGCAAAACCGGCGCCCGATCCGGGCGCCGGATAGATTGTCCCGGAATCAGGCCTCGTCGTCCTCTTCCTCGGGCAGCTCCGCGTTATGATACACGTTCTGGACGTCGTCGCTCTCCTCCAGCAGATCCAGCATCTTCTGGATCCGCTCCACGGTCTCGGGATCCGTCACCTCAACCGTGTTCTGCGGGATCTTCTGGACTTCGGCGCTCAGGAAGGTGAGGCCCTGCTGTTCCAGGGCTTCGCGGACCTTGCTGAACTCGTTGGGATCCGTCAGAATCTCGACCACATCCTCGTCGGGACGCACATCCTCGGCCCCGGCGTCCAGCGCCATCATCATCAGCTCGTCCTCGTCCATGCCGGGGGTGCGCTCCACCACCAGCACGCCGCGGGTGTCGAACATGAAACTCACGGACCCGGTCGTCCCCAGGTTGCCGCCGTATTTGGCAAAGCAGTGGCGGATATCGCTGGCCGTACGGTTCCGGTTGTCCGAGATCGTATCCACGATCACGGCCACGCCGCCGGGAGCGTATCCCTCGTACACGATCTCCTCGTAGACCACGTTGCTCAGCTCGCCGCTGGCCTTTTTGATGGACCGCTGAATATTATCGTTGGGCATGTTGTTCGCCTTCGCCTTTGCGATGACGTCCCGCAGCTTGCCGTTGGATTCGGGATTCGCCCCGCCCTCCCGGACCGCGATGGCGATCTCGCGGCCGATCTTGGTGAACACGGCGCCGCGCTGGGCATCCGCCTTGCCCTTTTTCGCCTGAATATTATGCCACTTGGAATGTCCGGACATAGTGATCCCTCCAAAACACCTGAAAAATCAAACACGGGGATTATAGCATTCTCCGCAAACCCGCGTCAAGCCTTGAATTGTCCTTCCCGGGACGGGTTCCGGAGCGGCCCGGCGGGACGCTTTCGCGCCTCCGCCCGCGTTATTCTTCCGTTTCCCCGTTCCTTCCGCCTTCCGCGGATTCATTCTCCGCGGATTCACGCTCCACGCTTTCCTCAGCCTTATCCTCTTCCTCCGCCTCCGCCGGTTCCCGGCTCTCCTCGATTCCGGGCACATCCCCGGCGGAATCCTGCTTCTCTTCCTCCGTCCTTTCTTTCCGCTTCAGGTTCAGACGGTACTTGTCCGTCAGGTTTCCGAAGCCCAGGGACAGGAAAAGCCCCACCAGCTTGGTCACCGTCTTCCGGGAGACGGGGTCCAGCTCCCGGCTGGCCATGGCCATGCTGGTCAGCGTCCGCAGGCGGTCGCCCATGATGTCCGCCACCGTGGTGGCCTTCGTGTTCTCCAGCAGGCCGAACAGTGTCCGGACCATGTTCGCCCGCTCCTCGGGGTTCGTCTTGGCCAGCCATTCATGCAGGGTGCTGCTGACCATCTTCGCGTTGGAGTCAATCTCCTCCGCGGTTTCGAACCGTGGCCCCAGAACCTGCCAGGACAGGGGATCGTGCTGGTTGATGCCGGAGGCGTCGGATTTCACCACCGTGTAGACCCGATGGTACTCCATCATCATTCCCACGATGCTGGTCTCCGGCACGAAGGAGCGGATCCGGTCCACCACCCGGTGATATCCCTCGCTCCCGAAGATATCCGGGGCCATCCCGGGGCCGTCAAAGGAATAGACGGACTCGATCCGGTCCTGGACCTCCGGCCCGCAGCAGGCCGCCGCGTAGGCCGCCAGGTTGCCGCCCTTGCTGTGCCCCACGATCCGGATCCGCCGACGGTCCAGCTCCGCCGCCTTCTTCAGGTAGAAGACCGCCGCTTCCTGGGCGGGCACCGTGCTCTGGTAGGACATGTTGAAGTCCTCCCGCCAGCCGATGAGGGTGCCGTCCGTTCCCCGGAACCCGACGCACAGCGTGCCGTCCGGCATGTCGTAGAGCACCGCGGAAAACTGCAGCTCCTGCTTCACGTCCGTCAGCGCGATGAAGTGATGCATCCGGATATCGCCGAACCGGCGGCTTTCCGCCATGGCCAGAAACTGATCCAGACGGCCATCGAAGTTCGCCACATCCGTATCCTGCACCAGCTCCAGCCGCCGGGCCTCCGCCAGGGACCAGCCCCGCTCATCGTCCACCCCCTGGAAGTTCAGATAGCACAGGTTGGCCATCATCAGCGCGTCCACCTCGTTCCAGGGGGACACATCGAAGCCGAAATCCCCGCGCCATGCAATGTAGTCCATCAGGTTTGCCATTTCGTTCTCTCCTTGTTGTCCGCTCAGCCTGCGGCTGCAGCCCCCCGGGCTGACGCTTGCATCGCTTTCCGCAGCCTCAATCGGCGCCCAGCCCCCTTGGAGCGGGGGCTGCGCTTGTTTCGGCTGAGAAGCTCAGCGCGCTCAGCCTGCGGCTGCAGCCCCCCGGGCTGACGCTTGCATCGCTTTCCGCAGCCTCAATCGGCGCCCAGCCCCCTTGGAGCGGGGGCTGCGCTTGTTTCGGCTGAGAAGCTCAGCGCGCTCAGCCTGCGGCTGCAGCCCCCCGGGCTGACGCTTGCATCGCTTCCCATTCTTCCCGGGTGATGAGGCACTTGCGGGGTTTGCTGCCGTCCTTGGCGGAAATGATGCCCCGCTCCTCCATCTCGTCCGTCAGCCTGCCCGCCCGGGCATAGCCCACCTTCAGCCTGCGCTGCAGCGTGGAGGTGGAAATCTGCCCGTCGGCGATGGCATACTCCACCGCCTGGCTGAACAGGTCCGCGTCCCCCGGGCCGGGGTCCGCCGCTCCGCCGATCATATCCATCCCGGGGCCTTCCTCGGAGCCCTTGCTCAGCTGCTCCAGCTTGTCCAGGATATCCGGATCGTAGGTGCTGGGATTCGCCTGGCGCACGTGATCCGCGATCCGGTTCACTTCCTCATCCGACAGGTAGCAGCCCTGCACCCGGGTGGGCGAGAAGGCGCCGGTGGGCAGATACAGCATATCGCCCAGACCCAGCAGCTGCTCGCTGCCGTTCCGGTCCAGAATGGTCCGGGAGTCCACGGACTGCGCCGTCTTGAAGGCGATCCGGCTGGGGATGTTGGCCTTGATCAGGCCGGTAATCACGTCCACCGAAGGACGCTGGGTCGCCACGATCAGGTGGATTCCCGCCGCGCGGGCCAGCTGCGTCAGCCGGCAGATGTATTCCTCCACATCCTTCTTGCAGACCATCATCAGGTCCGCCAGCTCGTCAATGATGATCACGATCCGGGGCAGCGGCTTCTCGCCCGGCTCCAGGATCCCGTTGTATCCCTGCAGGTTCCGGACGCCGCGCTCGGCGAATTTGTCGTACCGCTCCATCATCTCCGCCACGGCCCAGGCCAGAGCCGCGGCCGCCTTGTGGGGATCGTTGACCACAGGCAGAAGCAGGTGGGGAATCCCGTTGTAGCACTGGAGCTCCACCACCTTGGGGTCCACCAGGATCAGCTTGACCTCGTCCGGGCTTGCCCGGTACAGCAGGCTGTTGATGATCGTGTTGATGCATACGGATTTACCGGAACCGGTGGCGCCGGCGATCAGCAAGTGGGGCATTTTCGCCAGGTCGCAGATGACCGGGGTGCCCGCGATGTCCTTGCCCAGCGCCACGGTCAGGATCGACTTCGCGTTCTGCATCTGCGGGCTCTCCAGGATCTCCCGCAGGGTCACCGTGGACCGGGACGGGTTCGGCACCTCGACGCCCACCAGGCTCTTGCCGGGGATCGGGGCCTCGATCCGGACGGAGGTGGCCTGCATGCCGTAGGCGATATCCTTCTCCAGTCCGGCAACCTTTCCCACCTTGGTGCCGGAAGCCAGTTCCATCTCAAACCGGGAGATCGCCGGCCCGTGGGTCACGTGAACCACCCGGGCCTGCACCTGGAAGCTGGCCAGCGTCTCCTCCAGCCGGGCGGAGCGGGCCAGGTCCTCCTGGGCCGTGTCCGCCTCCGTCCGCTCCGGCTTTGCCAGATCGGTGATCGGCGGCGCGTAGTAGGGCGTGGGCTCCCAGTATTCCTCCTCCGGCTCCTCCTCCTTCGGCGTCACATTATTCAGTTTGGGCTTCCAGATCGGATTGGCGATGGTCTCCTGCACCGCGGGTATCACGATCTGCTCCGGCTTCCGCTTTTCCGGGGCCGGCGCCGCTTCCTCCCGCTCCCCTTCCAGGGCTTCCTGCTCGGCGTCCATCACCTGCTGCAGCCAGGGAGAGGGCTTCTTCTTTCCGGCGGGGGCGGCGGACCGGGCCTGTCCGGACGGCCGGACGGAACCGGCGCTCTCCGGTCTTCCGGCGCTCTCCGCACTTTCGGCGCTCTCCGGTCTTCCGGCGCTCTCCGCGCTTTCGGCGCTTTCCGCCCGCTTCCCGGTCTGTCTCCCGGTTCCCGGGACGGAATACGCCGCTTCCTCCCGGTCCGCTTCCCGCGTCTCCTCCTCCGGGGGCTGCTCCCAGCGCTTCAGATCCTCCGCCACCTGCTCCTGCTCCAGCCGCTCCCGGGAGGGCTTCCCGGGCTTCGCCCGGTCCCCGGCGGGATAGGCCATGCCTTCCCTGCGCTTCTCCTCCTCCGACAGGGCGCTGAGCCCGTCGTCCGCCTCTTTCCGCTTTCCGAAGATCGCGCTGATCCCGCGGGGTTCCCTGGCCGCGCCGGCGGGTACGCCGAAGGAATCGGCGGAGAAGTCCGCCGGCCTCTCGGCCTGCCGGTCAAAAATGCTGCTCTTCCGGCCCTGGGCGGGAGACTCCCCGGCCTGCCGGTCAAAAATGCCGCTCTTCCGGCCCCGCGCCGGAGACTCCCCGGCCTGCCGGTCAAAGATCTGGCTCTTCCGGCCGGCTCCGCCCGCCGCCGTCAGATCCGTCAGCTCCTGCTGCCACTCCCTCACGCCGGTCTGGGCGGCGGTCTCCTGGGCCGCCGTCTGCGCCGCCGAGGGCCGCGGCCAGGCCGCCATCTGGTTCCGGGCGGCCGCCGCCTGCTGCTGTTGCTGCTGCAGGATATAGGCCTGCTGCTGGGCGTAGGCCATCTGCCGCTGGCGCTCCTGCTCCTGCTGGAAGGCGATCTGGCGCTCCTGCTCCTGGGCGTCCCTTCCCCGGTTTCTTCCGCTCCGCAGGGAGATCTTTCCCGAAGCCAGGTCCCGGATCCTTCCCGGGGTCAGATTCAGCGCCAGCAGCGCGCACAGGGCGGCCAGCAGAAAAAGCACCGCCGCGCTGAGGATGGTTCCCGTCAGGCTCCAGAAGGGATAGGCCAGCAGGACCCCCAGCGCGCCTCCGCTCTGCTTCAGCGCCTGGCTCTGGATCCATCCCCGCAGGATGACGCCGCCCCAGGTTCCGTCCGAGGAGCGGGCCAGGGCCGCCAGATATTCCTCGCTGCCAAGCCGGGTCACCGTGACCACAAAGGCGCATACGGCCAGAAAGGCCAGCGCGGCATAGAGAAAGGGCCGCACCGGCGCCTTCCGCTGGCCGGACAGGAAAACCAGCACCCCCGCCCAGACGGGCAGCACCGGCAGCACCGGCGCCAGCCCCCCCGCCAGGCCGTAGCACAGTTCCCGCAGTCTGACAAAGACCTGGTCCCTCAGCCCCAGTTCCACCGCCACAAACATCATGACGCCCAGGGCGGCCAGCACCAGCCCTCCGATATACCGCAGGGCCAGCGCGTCCGCCGAATAAACCGGCTGCTTCCGGTTGCTCCGCTGAGCCATTGATTTCCTCCGTTTCTCTCCGTTTTTCCGATCATACGGACAGAACGATGCTCACCAGCGTCCCGTCCTCGTCCGCCTGCAGCTGCAGGCGGTGATGCTCAAACACATAGTAATCCCGCGGGCCCGTCACGGTGCGGTAAGCCTCCGCCGTTTCCGCGTCCATCTCCACCGTATGGTCCGGGGCGCCGAGCACCCGCTGCCAGGTCTCCCGGTCCGTCCTCCCGACGGCCAGCCCGCACAGGCTGCCCTGATCCATCCGGATCCCGTCCACCTGGCTGTGGTCCCAGCTCTCGCTGAGATAATCCGTCATCAGGAACACGTTCCGGAATTCCGCGCCCTCCAGCGCGAAGAGCCGGCCATGGATATACACATCCGGGTCCGTCAGCAGATCCCACTCCTCCGTCAGGGCGGACACGCCGTCCCCCAGCGCGGCGGGGATTCCCGGAATCCGGCCCCCGTCCACCGCAGCCCTGATCCGCTCCGCCGCGGCGAGGCATTCCTCCTCCGTCAGGGCCTCTCCCCCGGTCAGGCACCCGGCCACGCCCATGGCGGCGGGCAGCCCCTCCGGGGACAGGTCCAGCTGATCCCGCAGGGCGGCCCAGGGAATCAGGATCTCCCCGGCCCGGTCGCTGAGGGTGCTCAGCTGATCGGCGGCATACATCCAGACCAGGCCCTGCTCCGTCATCCGGAAGCGCTCCGGCAGCGGCGTCACCTGGCTGTTGGCCAGATAGCCGTTCAGCTCCGGCGCGGCTTCCTCCTCCATATAGCGCTCCATCCATTCCAGCGCCGCCTCCGGATCCGGAAAGAGCTCCTGAAGCGTCACCTCATGCCCGTCCCGCAGATCGATGCTGCCGCCCGTCCGGGCATACGCAGGCAGGGAGGTATACAGCGCGCCCTCCGCGTTGATCTGAAAGGAAAAAACCGGCCCCAGCACCGCGCCGCGCCAGGAAACCCGCATCCTGCCCCCGGAGATCAGCTGGCTCATCCGGACGGAGAGGGCCTGAATCCCGCCGTCCTCCTGGATGCGCCCGTTCACCCGGGCCCGGAGCTCCTCCTCCAGCACGCCCTCCCGCAGCTGGGGATAGCAGAGGCTGCTTTCCCCCAGGGTCATGCCCCTGTCCTCAAACCAGTCCGGGGAAGCCGCCGGTTCCGCGCCCTCCGCGCTCTCCGGAGCGGCGGGCCCTCCGGAAAGGGTTTCCGCGGCGCTTTCCGCCTTTTCCGCGCGGACCTCCGCCGCCGTCCCGAAGATTCCGGTCCAAATCAAAAGCGCCGACAGAGCGGCGCAAATCAGCTTTCTGCTGTTCATGCGGCATCCCTCCGTATCCGGGATATTTTACCGCATTTTTACGTTTCCTTCAAGAGATTCTTTCCTGATCCGCTTCTTTCTGAAACACTTTTGACACAATTTAAAGTCTCACGCCGGGCCTGCCCTATGGGGAAGGGGCCCCGCCGGCAGCCCGGGAAGGCCCATGGCGGCCTTCGGCCGGCCGCGGAGGGGGAAGGCGTTTACCCTGGCCGGGCGCCGCTCTCCTTCCCCGGACCTTCGCGGGTCGGCGCCGCGCCTTTTACTGCCTGTCCTTGACCATGGTCAGCGAAATCCTCTTTTTCTGCTCGTCCACGCCGATGACCCAGACCCTGACCACGTCCCCGACCTTCACAACCTCCGAGGGATGCCGGATAAACCGGTCCGCCATCCGGGAGATATGCACCAGCCCGTCCTGATGAACCCCGATGTCCACGAAGGCGCCGAAGTCGATGACGTTCCGCACCGTCCCCGTCAGCTCCATGCCGGGCTTCAGGTCCTTCAGGTCCAGCACGTCCGTCCGCAGCACGGGCCTGGGCAGATCGTCCCGGGGATCCCGGCCGGGCTTGCGCAGCTCCTCCAGGATGTCCCGCAGGGTGGGCAGGCCGATGCCCGCCTCCGCCGCCAGCTTTTCCAGCCCGTATTCCTTCGCCCGCAGCGGCGCCTCCGGAATTCCGCCCCGGACCTCCGCCGGATCGTATCCCAGCGCCTTCAGCACCGCCTTCGCCGCGTCGTAGCTCTCCGGGTGCACAGCGGTCCCGTCCAGCGGGTTCCGGCTGTCCCGCACCCGCAGGAAGCCGGCGCACTGCTCGAAGGCCCTCGGCCCCAGCTTCGGCACCTTCTTCAGCGCCGCCCGGGAGGGAATGCCGTTCTCCTCCCGGTACGCCACGATGTTCTTCGCCAGGGCGGGACCGATCCCCGCCACGTGGGACAGGAGTGCCGCCGACGCGGTGGAAACCTCCACGCCCACCTGGTTCACGCACTGCTCCACCACGCCGTCCAGCGCTTCCGTCAGCTCATTCTGCTTCAGGTCATGCTGGTACTGCCCTACCCCGATGGCCTTGGGATCAATCTTGACCAGCTCGGCCAGGGGATCCTGCATCCGCCGGGCGATGGAAACCGCGCTGCGCTGGGTGACGTCGAAGTCCGGAAACTCCTCCGCCGCCAGCTTGCTGGCGGAGTAGACCGAGGCTCCGGCCTCGCTGACGATCACATAGGCGGCTCCGGGCAGCTCCGGCAGCAGCCCCGCGATGAACTGCTCGCTCTCCCGGCTGGCGGTTCCGTTTCCGATGGCAATGGCGGTGACGCCGTATTTCCGGACCAGGCTTTTGATCAGCCGGGCCGCGGCGGCCTTCCCCGCCTCGTTTCCGGGCAGCGTGAAGTATCCGACCCCCGTGTCCAGCACCTTTCCGTTCTCATCCACCACCGCCAGCTTGCAGCCCGTCCGGAAGCCGGGATCCACCCCCAGCGTCACCTTTCCCCGGATCGGCGGCTGCATCAGCAGCTGATGCAGGTTGTCGGAGAAAACCCGGATCGCCGAAACGTTCGCCCGGTCCGTCAGGGCGCCCCGCAGCTCCCTCTCCAGGGACGGAAACAGCAGCCGCTCCCAGGCGTCGTCGCAGGCTTCGGCCACCTGCAGCGAGGCGGAGGAGGCGCCCCGGACATACGCGGCGCGCACCGTCTCCCTGGCCCGGTCCTCCGGCACCTCAACCGTCACCTTCAGGAATTCCTCCCGCTCGCCCCTGTTCACCGCCAGGATCCGGTGGGCGGCCATGGACCGGGCGGGCTCCCGGTAGTCATAGTAATTCCGGTACACGCTGTCCTCTTCCTTCGCCGCCTTCGTGACCACGATCCCCTCCCGGCTCAGGAAATCCCGCAGCTTTCCCCGGAGCGCTGCGTCGTCGCTGACGGTTTCCGCCAGAATGTCCCGGGCGCCGGCCAGGGCCGCCTCCGGGTCGGGCACCTCCCGGTCCGGATCCACAAACTCCTCCGCCTTCTTCGCGGCGTCCTGCCCGGCCTGCTGAAGCAGCAGCCATACGGCCAGGGGCTCCAGTCCCCGCTCCTTCGCCACGGTGGCCCGGGTCCTCCGCTTCGGCCGGAAGGGCCGGTACAGATCCTCCAGCTCGGACAGGGTGCCCGCCTTTCCGATGCCGGCCCGCAGCTCCTCCGTCAGCACGCCCTGGTCCGTCAGCGCCCGCAGGATTTCCTCCCGGCGCTTGTCCAGATTCCGGAGGTACTCCAGCCTTTCCGCCACCTCCCGCAGCACCTGGTCGTCCAGGGAGCCCGTGGCCTCCTTCCGGTACCGGGCGATGAAGGGGATCGTGTTTCCCGCGTCCAGCAGCCCGATCACCGCGTTCACCTGTTCCGGCCGCAGGGAAAACTCCCTGGCCAGCGTCATCTCATGAGTGGTTCCTTCCGCCATCGCTGTGCTCCTCGTTTCTTTGTTTTCCGCCCCTTTGTTTTCCGCCCGAAGCGCCCGGCCCCGGCCGCGCCCGGATCGGATTCCGGCAGTCTACACAAGAGAAGCGCCGGCTGGGCCGGCGTTTCTCCGGGTTTTCTTCCTATTCGGCTGTAAAAAGCTGGATGGACCGGGCAATCCCCGGCAGATCCGCCCGCAGCGAGGCGGGAACGATCAGCACATAGAGCCCCCGTCCCTCCGCCTGCACATGCACCCGGATCGTATCCGCGTTCTCCATCCGGACCGACTGGAGCCCGAACAGGGTCGGGCCCGCCGTGTCGCTGAAGGCGTAGTCCCCCCGGCCCATCAGCTCCAGGGCCTCCGGCGGATAGATGCTCCGCAGGATCAGCGGCTGCCCGGTCACGGTCTGCCAGTACAGGGTCAGCATCCTTCCGGCGCCGCCCTGCCAGGAGACATTCTTCGTCTCCCCGGAAACGAACGTCATTCCGCTGCCGCTCATAAAGCTCATCGCCGGGCCGGGGCAGGCCTGAATCAGCCGCCGGAGGTCACCCTCCGAGGTGATCCGCTCCTCCTGGGCGGCCCCGATCCGCATCGGCGCGGGCGCCTCCTCCCCGTCGGGCTGGGGCTGCGCGATGACCAGGGTCAGATACAGCGCGCAGAGCACCGCCAGGGACAGGAGAACGCCCACCGCCCGGCCCGCCGCGGCGATGG